>DASWDH010000163.1:0-34042 GCA_036395495.1 Polyangiaceae bacterium | reverse complement strand
CCGACCAGAAGGACATGCTCAACGTGCTCGACCTGGCCAGGTTCCGCACTGCGTAGGGCATACACCCCGCCATGCCGTTCACCCCGACGAAACAAGCCCGAACTCACACTTCCGCGCGCCAGCGCGGTAAACTCGGGCTAGACGCGCTTCATTTGCAATCGGGTTCCAATTACGCCCGCATCGATCCTTCACTTCTCAATGGCCGCGACAATCCTCCACCGGTCACCGACGGGAAATGCTCGATGGTCGGAACGTGGGACGTTCCATCGGCACCCGATGCCCCTGCGGCGTCGTTTTCTTTTGACGAGGTAGGTAATTTCGTGGGCGCGCTCTTGGGGTCAGAGCTTTGTGCGTCGCACACGATGTATGGCACCTATTCCTTGACGCCCGGTCTTTTCGAGCTGACGACCAACATCGGCATGGGCGGCTGCGCTTGGTGGTTCGGCGCCGGCTATACCGCCACATTCGACGGGAACTGCGCGCATCTCATGATCCGGCCGATGTGGGACGGTTGCACCGGCGGTCGCCGGTATTTCGATGCCACGTATTTTGATAATTACACCACCACGCTGACCAAACATCCGTGAGTAGGGCGGCGGCAAAGATGTGGCGCAAACTGTGCCATCGTTGGCACGGCTGCGCGACGCTGGCGCTCCCAGGTGTGCCACAGCATCAGGGTTGGCACCGCGCGGGGAGGCTGGTACATCCCTTGCGTTTCGTCGCCTCGCATCGCGCAGGTGCGCGCTCTCATCGCTCACAGATCGCCCCGACAACCTAGCTCGATGCTCGACGCACTCGCGCCGAGCGACAAACGGATGCCGGTACTTTTCGGGCGGTCTGGCGAGCTCAGGAATAACACTACCGACGCAATGCCGAGCGCTCCGGCTGCGATGTAGCCGAGATTGGCGACCGCCTGAGCGGTGTTGGCGCTCGTTCGGTAGACGCCACATTGCTTGTCGCGTGAAAGCTGGCCGCCCAAACACTGCGCATCGTTATTATAATGTGCGACGTACGTTTCCCGGATGAGCTGGGTCACGACGGCTCCTGCGGCGAAAGCGCCGGCAGCTCCGAGTGCCGACCAAGCGAGGGTGCGGCGGGTCGCATCACCGGAAAATCGAGGCTTGGCCGGGGGCTGAACATCGGGTGTCGCGTTTTCGGCGGGTGGAGCGACGAGCTCGAAGCTCTGCATCGACGTGGCACCCGCTTCGAGCTCGATCGTTCGCGAGGCGGGCTCGTAGCCTTTGGATCGGATCTCGACGTGCACCGTTCCGGCCGCGGCGCGAACGGGGCGCATCGGCAGGGCACCAACCTTGCCCCCGTTGAGCCAAAGCTCTGCGCCGTCGACATTGGCCCTGATGTCCAAGGTGCCGAGGTGCATTCGGATCACCTGAAGCGCCTCGGACAGCGTCTCGTTGTGGCTCGCGATCCAGCGATCGTGCTGTGCGCTGAGCGCCGCCAGGAGGTCCTCTTCCGCCTGGACCCAGTGCGCGAGGGCCTGCTCGGCCAACGCGATCTGCGCGCGTGTTCTCGGCGAAGGCCGAAGCGCCTGCGCTTTTTGGAATTGCTCGAGCGCCTCGGCATCGCGGTGCTCGCGGCGGAGCTGAATGCCTCTTTGCAGAAAGCTTTGATCCTCCCCGTCGGCTCGAGCGCTCGAGCCCAAGAGCACACAAGAGAGCGCGACCCGAACGACGATAGTTCGCATCCGATATCACTCCACGATTGGAGCACCGTTCGTGCCCAAAACGCGGGGGGTCGCCATGCTCGATCCGACCGGCGGTGCGGCGGTGCTGCCGCTTCCCGCAGGTGCTCCAGACGCCTGCGTTTTGGGCGCAGCGGGTTTGCGTGGTCGCGCGCTCGCCCGCGTCTCGGCGGCCGTGGGCGGAGAAGCGATGACGTCAACCGGAGGTTGCGCATCGATGGGGATGGGTTCTGCTGCGCGAGCGACCGACGATACCGGAACCGGCCTCGTCATGACCGGCACGAGGGAATGGGATAGCGTGGGCGCCTCCTGCATGCGCGGGCCGCGAAGCGCCAGAAAGGTCATCGCGGCGGCGTAAGCGGACAGCGCCGCCATGAGCCAACGCGACCATCCCGTCCACGAGCGGACCGGCGCGCGGGTACGGTTGGGCTTCCCACGGGACTTGGGTGCCCTGAGATCGTGCTCGGTGCCCGGTGTGGGGGTCCAAGGATTCAGCTTTTCACCCGATCGGCCGACGAACTCATTTTCCCACAGCGCCCAAGCTCGCTTGTCCGCAAACGAGAGGAGCGCACTTCCGAGGGCATGAACCGACGGAAATCGCCGGGCCGGGTCCCGCTCCATCGCGCGCAGCACGACAGCATCGAATTCGGTGGAAAGCGACGGCTGGAGCTGACTGGGCGCCGTCACCGGCGTCGTCACGATGGCATGCATCAGGTCGTAGTAGCTCTCGCCCGTGAAGGGGCGACGGCCCGTCGCGCATTCGTACAACATGATCCCGAGCGCGTACTGGTCGCTGGCTCGAGAAGCGAATTTGGCGCCCCGCGTGAGCTCCGGCGCCATGTACTGGACCGTGCCCACCAGAGACTCGGAACGAGTGACCGTCCCTTCCACCTCTTCGTTGATGATCTTGGATATGCCGAAGTCGAGCACCATCGGGTGTACCGCGTGGGGAGCGCGCTGGGTGATCATGACGTTGGCCGGCTTGAGATCGCGGTGAATGATGCCGACTTCGTGTGCGGTAGCCACTGCAGAAATCACCGGGAGAAAAATCTCGATGATGCCGGGAAGCGGAAGGGCACCATTGCGGGCGAGGAGCTCCGCGAGATTGGATCCTTCGAGAAATTCCATGACGATGAACGGCATCCCGTCCTGCATGCCGATGTCGAAGACGTCCACGACGTGCTGGTGGCGGATCTGCGAAGCCGCCTTGGCTTCGCGAATGAACCGCACAGTCGCCATCAGCTGCGTTGCCACCGCCGGCTGCATCACTTTCAGCGCGACACGGCTCCCGAGCTGCGGATGACGTCCTTCGTAAACGCAGGCCATCCCGCCCCTGGCGATTTCGCGAGCGACGGCGTACTGGCCGAATCGCAACGGCTTTTCGGGGGTATGCTGGGCAGATTCCTCGGCTGGCGGCGACATCACCACGCTCCGCCCGTTCTCCGTTTGCCCTCGCGGTGACGCATCTTCTTGAGCTCGACCACTGTATCCCGCTAGGGTCGAGGCGCAACCGTTTCGTTCCCGAGTGTGGTTACGCGAGTGAATCATGTCCAGTGACCCTGCAAGCGTCGGTCGTGCGGACGTCATGGACACCGATGCCGACACCCTGGAAGACCCGCTCGCCTCCCAACGCAGCGAGTCACTCCGGCCCCATGCCTACCTTTTCCTCGTGCTCGAATGTGACCGGCCGGCGTCAGGCGGGGCACGATATTCGTTGATGGGCGTCGAGGAAGTGGTCATCGGGCGCGGAAGTGAAAGGAGCAGCAGGCGTGAGCTAGCGGGAGGCGTGCGACGACTGCTGGTTCAGGTACCCGGGCGGACGATGTCGTCGACCCACGCACGTCTGCGGCGCAACGAGCAAGGGTGGGTACTGGAAGATGCGCGCTCGACCAACGGCTCGCTGGTCAACTGTGAGCAGGTGGATCGTGCAGTTCTCCGAGATGGCGACTTGCTCGAGCTCGGTCACACGTTTTTCTTGTTTCGCGATGCTCTGCTGGCACCAGCGAGAGCTGCGCTCGATGTCGACAGTTCGGAATTCGATACGCGGCTGCCTGGCTTATCGACGCTGTTGCCCGGCGGGGAGCCTCAGCTGGCCGTTTTGGCGCGCGTGGCGCGTTCGAACATCTCGCTCCTTTTGCTCGGTGAAACGGGTACCGGCAAAGAGGTGGTTGCGCGCGGCGTGCACCATCTTTCGGAGCGCAAAGGCCCATTCACGGCGGTCAACTGCGGCGCATTGCCGCCGACCCTCGTCGAAAGTCAGCTCTTCGGTCACGTCAAGGGGGCCTTCTCGGGCGCGATACGCGACGAGCCCGGCGCGATACGGGCAGCGGACGAAGGGACGCTGCTTCTCGACGAAGTCGGGGACCTGCCGCGCGAGGCACAACCGGCGTTCCTTCGTTTTTTGCAAGAGCGAGAAGTGACGCCGATCGGCAGCGCACGGCCGTGTAAAGTCGACGTTCGCGTTATCGCGGCGACGCATCAACCACTTGCCCAGCTCGTCAACGAGGGAAAGTTTCGTGCCGATCTGCTCGCACGTCTGAGCGGTTTCACCCATCTGTTGCCGCCTCTGCGACAGCGACGGGAAGACATCGGCATCATCGTCGCCGACATCATTCGCCGAGGACCGCCCTCCGACGAAGTGATGACGATTCCGACCGCAGTAGGACGACAGCTCTTCCGCCATTCTTGGCCGGCGAACATCCGTGAGCTCGAGCAAGCCTTGATCCGCGGTTTCACGCTCGCCGCTCCCGGTGCTCTCGACGCCCGCCATTTCCTGCAAGGCATCACCGACCGCCCACCTGGCGCCTCGCCGACCGGCCCCATTGTCATGGGGAAGCCTCTTGACGAAGCCGACGCGAAGCTTCGTCAGGAGCTGCTCGCCTTGCTCGAGCAACACGACGGCAGCGTTTCCGATGTTGCGCGAGCTCTCGGTAAGGCGCGCACCCAGGTCCATCGATGGCTCAAGCGCCTCGACATCGACCCCAACAACTTCCGTTCACGATAGCTGCCTTCCGCATGACCGAGCCGACGTCGGACACGTTCAGGGACTCGCAAGCGCCGGGAAGTCCCGACTTGATGACGCTGCGCCCTTACCTTTTCGTCGTCCTCGAATGCGATCGTCCGGCAGCCGGGGGCGCACGCTACGCCCTGAGTGGTGTCGAAGAAATCGTCATCGGCCGCGGCCCCGAGCGACGGGCGACACGTCAGATTACCGGCGGCATCAGCCGGCTCATCGTCAGCGTGCCGGGGCGTTCGATGTCGTCGACGCACGCGCGCCTTCTTCACACGGGCGACGGATGGGTCGTCGAAGATGCCCATTCCACGAACGGGTCGTACGTCAACGGACACAACGTGGACCGCGCCGTCCTCCGCGACGATGACGTACTCGAGCTGGGTCACACGCTGTTTCTGCTGCGAAGCGCCATCCCCGCCCCTCTCGCCACTCCCGAAGATCTCGACAGCGCCGACCTGACCTTGGAGTTGCCGGGGTTTTCGACCCTCGTGCCGGCAGCGGCACCGGATCTTGCTTCGTTGGGTCGGATTGCCAAATCGAACATTAGTATCCTTTTGCTGGGCGAGACGGGCACGGGCAAAGAAGTCATCGCCCGCAGTGTGCATGTGATCTCCGGTCGCAAAGGGCCGTTCATTGCACTGAACTGTGGCGCGATTCCCGCCAACCTGGTCGAAAGCCAGCTCTTCGGCCACCAGAAAGGTTCTTTCTCCGGCGCCGTCAAGGACGAGCAGGGGCTGATCCGTGCGGCCGACGATGGAACGCTGCTTCTCGACGAAATCGGCGATCTGCCGGCCCCTGCGCAGCCCGCGTTGCTTCGGTTCCTGCAAGAAAACGAGGTGACGCCCGTGGGCGGTGCTCGACCCTACAAGGTCGACGTGCGCGTCGTCGCAGCGACACATCAACCGCTCGCGCAGCTCGTCGACAAGCGCGAATTTCGTGCCGATCTTTTCGCGCGTCTCGGCGGTTTCACTCATGCCGTGTCGAGCCTGCGTCACCGACGCGAAGATTTGGGACTGCTCATCGCGCGCATACTCGCCAGGCGTGAGCCCCAGCACCCGCCAATGGCGATCGCACCCGCGGCCGGTCGTCAACTCCTTCGCCACGATTGGCCGGCGAACATTCGCGAGCTCGAGCAAGCGCTGGTGCGCGGGCTCACTCTCGCCGGCGGCGGTATCGTCGAAACGCGACACCTTTTCGTCGGAGGTGCAACTGGCCTTGCACCACCCGCCACGGCGGACGAACCGATCGGCGAGCAAAAGCCTCTCTCGGAAACAGACGCAAAGCTGCGCCGCGAGCTGCTCCTGCTGCTCGAGCATCACAAGGGGAACGTCTCCGACGTAGCTCGCGCGCTCGGCAAGGCACGAATGCAAGTGCAGCGATGGATCAAGCGATACGAGATCGATTTGAATCTATTCCGCCAACGATGATCTGCCCCGCGTCAATGAATCAGCGAACCAGGATCGAGCCCGACGAGTTGCGAACGATCACCTTACCCATGGCACCCGCGCTCAACCGATCCCCGCTGATCTTACCGTCGGCGATCCACTTGGCGCCGTTCCACCGTGCCAGCTCACCCTCTCGATTCACCTTCCACGACGTTCCGCTGCTGCCGACGGCGACATCGACACAGGTATCGCTCGTTGTTCCAGCCGCCACCCATGCTGAACCCGACCACCGATACACCCGCTCCGAGCTGTCGCAGATCCAAGCGTTGCCATCCAGATCGACATCGACGCGTGAGCCGCCCTGCGACGAGCTCACCTCCTGCCATTTGAGGGGCGTCAAACCGATCAGTTTCTCGACCGAGTGGCCACCACTTCGCGGGGTGGGGCCGACTCGCCACACCGCTCCTGTCGGGGCGACGCCAATCTCTGACCCCTGGCTAGCCGTGGATGTCCAACCGGAGCCAGTCCCAAAAAGGATGTTTCCGCCGTCGTCGACAATCCATGCTTTGCCCTCGGCGTCGACGTCGATTTCCGTCACCCTCGGGCCAGCGACTGGCTGCCAGCCGCCGCCGTTGTAGCGAAAGACCTTGTCCCCCGATGCTTCGACGATCCAAGCCCGCCCATCAGCGCCGGTACTGATGTCAGTGGCCGTGCTCGGTAACGTGCTCCACGTCGTTCCGTCATACTTCTTGATCGTGTTCGATTCCGTGGTGATCCAAGGGCGTCCCGACGGGCCGACCGCTACTTTCTTGGCGCCGAACCCCTGCGGTTGCCAGAGCCATTTCGTTTCGTTCCACAGAAAGACTTGGTTCCCATCCGCGGAAAAGCCGTCGATTCCTACTGCCCACACGCTGTCATCCATGCCCGTCGCGATCTCGTTCGCAAAAACTCCTCGAACTTCACGAAGGTCCCAATCGATGGAGTAGACATGTGAATCGCTGCCGACGATCCATGCTTGCCCCTCGAAGCCGACGTCCACGCGGGTCGCCGACCCACCTTTTGATTCCCACGAGCCAGAAAGCTTGTTCCAGTGATACGCTTGGAGGTCGGTGCCCGTAATCCAGATAGGCTCGTTGTTTCCTCCACTTCCACCGATGTCCGTTGCGCCAACGGGCACCGGCATGATCGAAACGCCCGAGAAAGCCCAGGCCTTCTTCACGATCGTGTTGTCGCGTTGCACAACCCACACGGTGTCAGTGGCGGACTCGTACGCGAACGCAATTCCTCGAACGCTGCCCGGTGCATTGGCCCAGCTCGTGCCCTTTAGGACGTAGAAGCTTCCCGACTCGCCGAAGAGAATGAGCCCTCTCGATCGCGAGAACTTCACGTCGACCGGCCGCTCGGGTGTCGGAACGTCGTCCCATCCCGTTCCGTTCCAGCTCTGCAGGCGCCCATCGATGTTCGTGGCCCAAGGAACCCCGCGGTCATCAACGGTGATGCGCTCGAACACGGGGCCGCCGGATGCGGGGAACCTCTCGAAGTGCGTTAGGTTCCACCGGTAGGCGGCGCCGTCGACGCTGCCGATGATCCAAACCGTCGTGGGAAGGTCACTTCCAATCGCCACGTCTTTGGCAAGGCCACCATGTGCCATCCACGCTCTTTGATTGCGATAGACCCCATGGAAACGGCTCGTGGTCCAACAGCCACCCATCATCTGACCATCGATATGATCCCCCGCTCCCCAAACCGAGAGAGCAGGGCCGGTGAGAACACGTTCGCGGATGATGTAGCCGAACGGAGCGACATCGTCCGGTCCGACGATCCAGGTACGTCCATCTTGCGATGCGCCGATCTCGAGCCCCTCCAGGCCGGTCGGAGCCCAGGCCGAGCCTGTCCACTGCAAGATGGATTTGTTGCTCGCAATGAGCGCATTCAAATCCCGCCCGACGTCGATCGTGTTCGCGACATGGGTGCCTACCTGCTCCCAGCGATCAGCGAAAGAGCGATTCCAGCGGTAGACATTGTCGTCGTTACCGATGATCCACGCGTCCTGCAGATCGTCGGCTGCAGCAACCGCCTTGGCGTTGCCCGGTAGGGGGGCCGTTCCGGAAAGCTGGAGAGCCATGTCGGCGAAGATCACGTCGTCCACCCACTCGCGGATCGAAGCGACGCCGATCTGCGTCGATGGCTCGCCCGCCGCGGCTAGGCTGGTGATTCCGGCGATGTAGGCAATGCCGTTGTCGAAAAAAAAACACGCACCTCCGGTATCATTTTGGGTGAGGCTCTGGGTGCCGCCGCCCGGCAGCGCGACGGGTTTCAGCGCGAAGGTGTCCGCTAGCACCGTATCGACCGGGAAGGTAGCGGTCGTCACCGTGCGTGAGTCCACCCATTTGTCGCAGACCACGCTTTGGCCTTGCAGCGCCGACATCTCGCCAAACCATAGCTCATTCGATAGTCGAGCCCCTGGCATCAACGTGACCTTGGTCGTCAGCTTCAAGAGCGCTACGTCGAGCGAGGCGTGGTCGGCACGATACGCGGAGGTATAGGGCACGCCTTCGTACGCGACGGTCACCGCCATCGGCAGGTGTGCGGTGCAATGGCTCGCGGTGAGCACCCAATCGCGCGTCAGGAGCGTGCCCAAGCAATTACCATTGATCAAGACTGTGTCATGGAGATTGGGCGATCCGGATAAGCGTCGATCCGCGTCTTCGCCGCTGTCCCCGTCTTGCGGACGGTCCACGCCATTGCTCCCATCCGGATGGGGCTGTTCCGTCGGACCCTGATTGGGTTTCAAGCCGGAGCAGCTCATCAACCCGACCGCCAGCGTCGTGGCCCACCGACGCCGGCCTTCTTTAGGCGAACGCTTACCGTGAGAGTGACACGTCAAAAAACGGAAATTCATCTTTGATGGGAACTCTTGCATGAATGAAGCCGAGCCGCGCCACATTCCACATGGTTACGTCCGGGGCCGCGGGGTGGCCCAGTAGCCAGATAGCATACAGGGCAATTGCAATCTCGAAGGCTCGCGTCCAGCTGAAGGTGACCAGCTGCAACACCGGGGCAGGTGACTGCCTCCGTCCGCTGAGCGAAGTGCAACATTGGAAAACGTTGCAGCGGGCTTCACTGACGAACCACCGGGTCCCGGCAGGTGTCTCGTTCTCCACAGCGCGATCGTACTGCCAGTGGGCACGTGCACTCGGTCACTGCACCAACTCCCACCCCCTGGGCGCAGCTCTGGGCGGCGCTCAGAGCTTGCGTCGGCTCGGCGCAGACTTCGACGGTGATCTTGCCGGGGTCGTCGTAGTCGGTGACGTACGCGCAGGAGCACGGGGTCCAGCGGCGCTCTTCGGCTGACCCGCGCTTGCAGCCAAGCACGACGAGGGCGAGAAGGAGCGCCGAGGTGCGAGGGGGGACCACCGGGGGACCTTTCCACGACGGGGGGGCGAGCGGAAGGGAAGCACGCGGGCGCCGGGGGCGTTATCGTCGGAGGGTGCCGCGCAAAGAGCGGATTCTTCTGGTGATTGCCGTCGTGGTTTCGCTGACTTGGGTCGGCACGCTGCGCGATAGTGGGCCGAAATTCGTCACGTCGGCGCGGATCGAACCGCCCCCGGTGCCCTCGTCGATCACCGATCGCCCAGGGCAAGTGCTGGTGCTGGTCGAAGATGAGACGGAGGCTCCGGTGAGCGGGGCTTCGGTGCGTGTCTTGTCGATGCAAGACGATCGGGCGTACCTGGCGGGGGCGGCTCGTACGGATGCGACGGGGCAGGTGACGGTGAAGTCGCTGCCGGAAGGCGAGGCTTGAATTTTGGCCGAGGCCGAAGGGTGGGCGCGCGGCTCGACACGGCTCATCGTGGGGCCGGAGGCACGCGAAGTGAAGATGCGCCTGCGTCGCGCGAATACGCTGCGCGTGGCGGCGGTGGACGACGGAGGAGCGGCGGTGCCGGAGGCGTGGGTGGAAGCACGCACGGGCGATCCGCTGCCCTACGTGACGCGAACCGACGCGAGCGGGCAAGCGGCGATCGCGCGGCTCGGGCCGCCGCCTTGGAACCTGAAAGTTCGAGCCGCCGGTTTCGAAGCCGTGTCGCAGACGGTGAACAAAGCGAGCCCCGATGCGGTCAAGGTGACGCTGCGCAAGCTCGGCTTCGTCGACGTGACCACCGTCGATGCCGAAGGGCGGCCAGTGGGCGCGGCGACGGTGATGGTCGCCGGCTCGGGGCTCTGGCCGGCGCGCAAAACGCAGACCGATGCCCAAGGGCAGGCCAAGGTCCCCGACCTTCCGCGCGGCATTTACGATTTTCGCGCGACGCGCGGCGATTTCGTTTCACCCGCCGAAATGGGCATCTTGCTGGGACGGGGGGAATCGAAATCGGTGACGCTGGTGCTCGCCCAAGGGCGCCGGGTAGCCGTGCGGGTGACCGACGGCGAGGAAGAAGGATCCGCGGCGGTCGGGGGTGCGAGCATCGTGCTCGCCGAGGGGGGGCTCTCCTCGTTTCCTCTCGAAGCAACGGCCGATGCGCACGGCGCTGCGACGCTCGGCCCCATCGTCTTCGGGACGGCGTATCTGTCGGCGAGGGCCGAGGGTTTCGTGCCGCGAACCGGTGTCGCGGTTCCCGAAGGTCCAGCGCCGGCCGTGCGTATCGGCCTCTTGCGGGGCGGAACGTTGCGCGGCGACGTGGTGGACGCGCGCGGATTTCCCGTCGACGGCGCCAGTGTCGAGGTGGTGGGAACGGGCCTGAACGGCGAGCCCATCGACGAAACGCCGGAGCGGATGGCGTTTCAGGCCGCGCATTTTTCGTGGGCGCTCACCGGTCCGCGACAGCTGGTGCCGTCGGGAGAGCTCGGCGTCATGCCCGGTCCCATCCCTCCCATTCCCCACGCGGGTGCGATGCCGCCCGGTCTTCTGCGCGGCAGCGGAACCGCGCCTCCCCCGGAGCCTTGGGTGACCCGCGACGACGGCACCTTTCGCGCGTTTCCCATTCCCCCTGGGCGCGTTCGCGCGATCGTGAGGCACCCCTCCTACGTCGAGGGGGTCTCACCCACGGTGGCGCTCGCGCCCGGCGGCGAAGCCCACGTCCATGTCGTCATGCGTGGCGGCGGAAGCCTCGAGGGGAGGGTGATCGACGATCATGCAAGGCCCGTTTCCGGCGTGCGCGTCGACATCGCCGCGTCCAAAGGGTCCCTCGAGCGGACCACGATGACCGCCGACGACGGCACGTTCGCGTTCGCTGCGGTGCCCGGTGAGATCGTGGTCTCGGTCAGTCGTCCCGACGCGCTCGACGACGTCGCTCTGCGGACGACCGTCACCGTCAAAGAAGCCGAGCGCAAAGAAATCGAGCTCGTTTTGCCGGCGATGCGAGAGGCCATGACCGTCGAGGTGGTCGACGATCGCGGAACGAAGCTCGAAGGGGCGCAGATTCGCGTTCTCTCGCTGGCGGCCGACTCGCCCACCCGCCGCACGCTCTTCACCGATCGGGATGGCCATGCCGTCTTCAAAGACGTGGTCGGCCTCCCGGTTCAGCTTTCGATCTCGCACCGGGGGCGAGCGCCGGAAGTGCGCGAGATCGAGGCGGCTCCGAAGGAGCTGCGCGTCGAGCTCAAGGGGGGCAACAGCGTGACCGGCACCGTCACGACGCGCCGAGGACGCGATCGATTGGAGGGGGCGGAAGTCACGCTCCAGGTGGTAACGGGCGCCCTGCACGCCCGCAGCGATCGCGACGGAGTGTTCCGCTTCGACGACGTGCCGCCCGGCTCGGCCCACCTGCTCGCCACGCGGGCCGGCTACGCGAAGGCCGAGCAGGTCGTGAAAATCGAGCCGCAGACACGCAGCGATCGTCCCGCCGCGCTCGAGCCTTTGAACCTGGAGGAGGGGGGCACGGTCGAAGGGGAGGTTGTCGACGCGCGCGGCGATCCGGTCGTGGGCGCGCGCGTCGGTCAAGGCTCGATACCGACGCCCTTGCCCGCAAGCCTGCCGGCGGGCATCGTGGTGACCAATGCGCACGGCGAGTTCAAACTCAGCGATCTTCCCGAGGGCGATGTGAATCTCGAAGCGTACGCCCCGGATCTCGGACGCGGGCGGGTCTCGGGCATCCGGGTGACCGCCGGGCGGACGACGAGCCGGGTGCGCATCTCGATCACGACGCAGGAACGCGACCAGGGTGTCGACTCGACGTCGAGCGGCGATGTCGCCATCACGCTCGACGATAGGTCGGCCGCCGGCGTTACCGTCGGCAGCATCACCCCCGGGAGCGAAGCCGAACGCAGCACGCTCGAAGTAGGCGATCGCATCCTCCGCATCGACGGGCAGCCGGTCAAATCCGCGAAAGAAGCGCGCAGCCGTCTCTCCGGTCCGATCGGCAACGACGTCGTCCTCGAGATCGCGCGCGGCGAAAAAAGGCACAAGCTCGTCGTTCCTCGCGAGCGGGTGCAGAGGTGAGCTGGGGACCTGCGGTCCGACTGCGTGTTCGCGCGGCGATCGCGCGCGAGCTCGAGTCGGGCGATGCACGCTGGGCCGGACTCGGGCTTCTTTCGGCCGCCTGGGGCGCCGCGAGCGCACGAGCGGTGTGCCGGCCTCTCTCGGTTCCCCCCGGCGTTCGCGCGATCGGCGTGGGAGGGGCCACGCTCGGCGGATCGTGCAAGACCCCCTTTGCCATCGCGCTCACCGAAGCGCTCGCTCGTCGCGGCGAGCGAGTGGCGCTGATCGGGCACGCCTACCGGGCCAAGCCGAGGTCTGCGCGCATGGTCCTGCCGACCGATGACGTGTACGACGTGGGCGACGACGCGCTCTTCGCCGCGAGGCGGCTCGCCGAGGTGGGCGCTCCGGTGATCGTCGCGCCGACGCGGCAAGCCGCCATCGATTGGGCGGCTCGCGAGGCGCGCTGCCTCGTCATCGACGGGGTTCTGCAGACACGCCCAGAGCGGCTCGCCCGCGCCCTTCTGCTGCTCGACGCCGATCAACCGTGGGGCAATGGGAAATGCCCGCCGGCAGGTGACCTCCGCGCGCCGCCGGACGCGCTGCTCGGAGTGGCCGATATCGCTATCTTCGTGCGGGACGCGCTCGCAGCCCCCTCGTCGCCCGCCGACATCGTCGCAACGGTCGATCGCGTGGTCGGTTGCGACGGTCATCCGACGCCGGTCGCGGCTTTCGCCGGCACGAAATTCGGCCTCCTCCTCGCCATTGCCCGCCCGGAAAGGGTCATGCGGGCGCTCGCCCAGCGCGGGCTCCACCCGAGCGTTACCGTCACGCTCGCCGATCACGATCGTCCGCGCTGCAGGGAGCTCGACCGATCGACGAAGGGGGCGCGGATCGAGGCTTGGCTCACCACCGCCAAGTGCGCCACGAAACTGCCCTGGAAGGTGGGGGGGGCGCCTGTCTTCGTCCTCGCGCACGAGCTCGGCCTGCCGCGAGTGCTGCTCGATTGGGCTTCTTCCGATTGCGCTTTGCCCCTCTTCCTCGGAGCGTGAGCCGTGGTAGATTGCGGCCCATGCGAAACCCCAGCTGGAAATTGGCCGTTCTCGCCATCCCCTTCGTGCTTGCCGCCGGCTCCTTGCCAGCATGTAGCGGCGAAGGCGGCTCCGGCAGAAGCACGGCCAACATCAAGCCTGGCAGCATGCCCGACGGAGCTTCCTGGAACGGCGTTTACTTCAATCCTCAATACGGCAACCTGCACCTGGTCGAGACCGGCGGAAGCATCGCCGGCAAATGGTTGCGGACCGATCACTCGGCCTGGGGCGAGCTGAACGGACCCGTTCAGGGCAACGTTTTTCACTTCGAATGGACCGAGCACAAGATCGGCCTAGTCGGACCTTCGGCGACGAGCAAGGGCAAGGGGTACTTCGTCTACAAGCGCCCCCCCGGCGACAACATCGACGACAACCTCGAGGGGGAGTGGGGGTTGAAAGACAGCGAGACCGGCAACAAATGGGATTGCGTGAAGCAACGGCACGTCGTGCCCGACTTGAAGAGCATCGGCGGAACGGCTGAACCCGGCGGTCCGAGCAAAGACTGGAAGTAATGGCCAGAGGCGCGCCGAGTCACACACCATGTCGAACCAAGTCAGCCGGGGCATCCAGTTCCGCGAGCCCCCGATTTTCGAACGCGGAGCCCCGGGCCGGTCGGGTGCGTCGCTGCCTCCTCTCGACGTGCCTGCCGTCGACGCCCGCGCGGTTTTCGGTGACCTCGCGCGAAAGACGCCGGCGGCGCTTCCGGAAGTGAGCGAGCCCGAGGCATTTCGCCACTTCGTTCGGCTCTCGCAATGGAACTTCTCGATCGACTCGCAGTTTTATCCGCTGGGGTCGTGCACGATGAAATACAACCCCAAGATCAACGAGTGGGCGGCGCGCCTCCCCGGTTTTGCGCGGCTGCATCCGCTCACGCCCGACGCTTACGCGCAAGGCGCGCTCGAGATGATCTACCGCCTCGAGCGCATGCTGGCCGAGATCGCCGGAATGGACGGCGTTTCGCTGCAACCCGCGGCGGGCGCGCAGGGTGAGCTCACCGGGCTCATGATGATCCGTGCCTACCATGGCTCGAAGGGGCGCTCGCCGCGCAAGGTCTTCGTTCCCGACACCGCGCACGGCACCAACCCCGCGAGCTGTGCACTCAATGGCCTTTCCGCGGTGCCGTTTCCGAGCGGTCGGTCGGGCGTCGTCGATCCGGCCGACCTCGCGCGGGCCCTCGACGCGGCGACCGACGACGTCGCCGCCATCATGATCACCAACCCCAACACGCTCGGCCTCTACGAGAGCGCGATGCCGACCATCGTGAAAATGATTCACGACAAAGGCGGCCTCGTGTACGGCGACGGGGCCAACATGAATGCCGTGTTGGGGCGCACCCGCCCGGGCGACGTCGGCATCGACGTGATGCAATACAACTTGCACAAGACGTTCACCACGCCGCACGGCGGCGGTGGGCCCGGCTCGGGCCCGGTTGCCTTCAAGTCGCACCTCGCTCCGTTCGCTCCCGCGCCGGTGATCGTGAAAGACGAAAAAGGTTATCGTCTCGACCACGATCGCCCGAAGAGCGTGGGCCGCGTTCGCAGCTTCAATGGCCAGTTCGGAATGGTGGTGCGCGCCTATACGTACATTCGCGAGCTCGGCGCCGAGGGGCTGAAGGCGGTGAGCGATCTCGCGGTTCTCAATGCCAACTACCTCGCCGCCCTCCTTCGCCCGCATTATCCGATCGCGTTCGATCGCACCTGCATGCACGAAGCCGTCTTCACCGACTCCGAGCTCGAGAGGCGAACGGGCGTCAAAACGCTCGACGTTGCCAAGCGACTCATCGACTATGGCTTTCACCCGCCGACCGTTTACTTCCCCCTGGTCGTGAAGGGCGCGCTCATGATCGAGCCGACCGAGACCGAGTCGAAGGAGACGATCGAGGCGTTCGTCGACGCGATGATCAAGATCAAAGAAGAGGCCGAGCGCGAGCCGGACCTCGTGAAGTCCGCTCCGCACACCTCTCGCGTGGGTCGCCTCGACGAAGCGCGCGCGGCCCGCAAGCCCGTCCTCAGGTGGCGTGCGCGAGATTCGTCGTAGCCCCGAGCCTATTTGCAGTAGCGGTTGCCGACGGCGTCGAGCCAGAGGCCGGCGTCCTTGTCGATCTCCCAGTTGCAGAACGCCCCGGGTCCCGAAATAGCCGCGATGGCGCAGGCCCACCCGAACGCGTACGCGTTGCATGGGTGCCCCGCCTCACCGGCCGTCTTCGAGCACTGGTCTTTGTCGGCAGCGGGACACTGCCCACATACCGCTTCGGTGCAGGCAAGCCCGCAGGTCCGGTAATGATTGCAGTACCAGATGTGTCGCAATCAAGTTTGCTCGACCGGCTCCACGTGCCCCGGCGCGTACGCCGGGTGCAGCCCAGACACGGTCACCGATCCGCCGGTCACGTCGACGATCGGCACCCTCGATGCCAACATGATTCTACGCGTTTCTCACGGTCCGGCTCTCCCCGTGTGAACCCCGAAACACAGCGGGCCCGCGAACGAATCCCATGTCGTCCCAAGTCGCACCCACATCTCTTACCCTTTGACGAGCACCTCAAGAAAATATATGCTCAATCAAGAGCAAGATGACCGGCCAGCCGCCCCCTCCGCGCGAAATGGGCTCCCGCTCTCCCGGGTGGGGCGGCCGCCGCGAAGGTGCCGGCCGAAAGCGCACCGGAAAGCGAGCGCCCGTGACCCATCGAGCTCGCCCCTTCTTGGCGGCGCGCTTTCCGGTGCACGTCACGCTCCGCGTCCTACCTCACGTGTGGAACCTACGTAGCCGGCGGAGCCTCCGCATTCTTCGGGCGGCGCTCTCGACAGGGGCGGACCGGTTCGGAATGCGCGTCTGTGAATTCTCGTTTCAGGGTAACCATGTGCACTTCGTTGCCGAAGCGTCGAGCCAATCCGCGCTGTCGCGAGGCATGCAGGGGCTCGCGATCCGCATCGCCCGCGGGTTCAACCGCTTGATGCATCGCTCCGGCAAGGTGCTGGCCGACCGGTTTCACGCGCGCATCCTGCGCACCCCGGTCGACGTTGCGCGCGTGCTTCGATACGTGCGCGCCAACCGCGACATTCACCGGGCACGATGGGGCCAGGCGAAGCTCGGTACGAGCGACCCTTACTCGTCCGCATCTCGCGAGCACGGCATCGCGTTGCCCCGCCCGCTCACGTCGCTGCTCGTGTGCGCGCAGCGGGGTCTCGCTAGCTCGCGATGGCCTCGACGAGGTGTCGGGCCTCCTCGATCGTTTCTTTGAGCTTCGGGTACGTCTCTCGTTGGGCTGCCTCGGCGAGCAATTCGGCGGCGGGCCCCTTGTCGCGCGCAACCATGGCTGCCACGGTGAGCGCCGTCACCGCATCATGGCGGACGATCGGATCGGGCGCAGCCAGGTGCAGCAGGAACAGGTCGGCCCAGTCGTCGTCCCACGCGACGACCATGTGGGCCAGTGTCAAAAGCGCTTTGCGCGCGTCGGCGGTGGCCACGTCGAACGCCGAACCGAGCAGCGTCGATTGCGCGAAGAACCCAGTCTCTTTCAGGACGGCAGCGAGCGGCTCGACGGCGTCGCCCCCCTGGGCCTCGACCAGCGTCACTTCGAGATCCTCGCGTAGGAGAACGACGATCGAAGCGGTCTCCCCCCGGTTGCTCCACTTGGTCACCTTGCCTTCGGCGTCCGTTTCGCGAACCGCGAACCCGTGCCCGGCGAGAACCCTCTCCAGGTGCTTCGCGGCTTCCGCAGGCGGCAGCGCGTACACGAAGCGCCCCCGCTCGGTCATCTGCTCGACCAGCGTTCGAGCGCGATCCTGCAGGGCTGTCGGGGACGGGCGATGCACCCAGCGAACCTAGCGCAGCTTCGACATTACTGAAGCACGATCTCGTAATAGTGGGAACGCCAGGCGAGGGTCGGCGTCCTTGTGGTCATAAGCGTTGCCAGGCCGGTCGTCGTTACGAACGAGACCGTGACGGCAATGTTGGCGCTCCCGCCGTCAGCGACGAGATTGTTGACGGCATATGCGGCGGGATTGACGCCAAAAAACGGTTGCGACGCGGTGGCATCGACGGCGAGGAGGACTGCTCCGCCCGCCTTAATTCTGAGCGTCATCGACTTGATCTCGTCCCGACTGAGGTTGCCGGCCAAAACGTAAAGCGGGTCACGGTCGATGACGACGACCGGAATGAGCTGAGCGGTGGCGCTTCCGAGCGCAATGGTGGCCGACGTGCCGCGAAGATTCGTGACCGTCGTCGAACCGACCACAAGTCGCTTGTGTGCGCCGTCGTACCCGGCGACGGTAATCGTCGCCGGAGCCTCGGGATCCAGGTCCTGGATCGTTACCGGTTGGCTGAGTTGACATCTTTCGGGGCTGAGAACGGGGTCCTCATTGAGGGCGAAGCTCTGCGAGGTGTCGCCATCCGAAGAAACGGTGATTTCGAAGCCGACCACGCCGATACAGCTGAAGTCCTGGGCGACTGTGCCGCCGTCGATCGCGGCGTCGCCATCGACCGCGGCGCTGGCGTCGACTTCCATCGAGCCCGGCGGCTTGATGTAAATCGTCAGCCCGACTTTCGGACGGGGCGAGCAGGCGAAGAGAAACACGCAGGCGAAGAGGCCTGCAAGGTACGAAGTCATTCGTTAACTACCGTAATCGTACCCGTCTTGCGGGAGCGCGACGAGTCGTAGATGAAGAAGCCTGCGATGCCGCCGGCAATGAGTCCACCAGCGATGATCCACGTTCCCGGCTTGGCGTACCAGGGGGACGGTTTCTCCGGTTCCGGTGGGAGGATCGGCCGGAGTTGTTCGGCCACGCTGGCGGGCACGGCCTGCGGTGGTACGAGGGGACCGAAGCGGTTGCGGCCGGTGGGCGGGGGGGCGACGAGGATACGGATCTGGTTACCCTCGGGGAACAGCGCGATGACGTGTTCCACTTCGAGAAAGTGCGCCATCGGCTCGAGTGCACTTGCCCCTTCGGCGCGCCTCGATGGGTCCGACAGCATCGCGGAGATGGCCTGCGAGCTCGCCCCCGAGTAGGCGGCCATGAGGTTCAGCCGCTTCGAGGAGCTCGTTCCCGGCCCGAACTCCGCTTCGATGGCCGCCGGTGCGTGCGCGGGTGACGAAGCACGAGCAAAGTGTCGCCCCGGAAGGAGCCTCACCGTGCAGGGGCTCTCGCACCGGCGCACGCCGTCCACCCACACTTCGGCCCCCGGCGGCACAGTCGAGATCGTCAACGTGGAAGAGGGGTCGTTCCGCAGCGCCGTGCGGCGGCGGGCGAATAGGTCGCGCTCCTCGTCGGGGTGGCGCACCGGGTCGAGCTCGATGTCGGGTCCGTACGCCACGGCAGCATCGAGCCACCGCGCTGCCGCTGCGGCGTCGGAGGCGGTGATCGAGAGCTGTCGCTCGAGCAGGCACCATTCGACCAACACGTCGGCACCACCGGCCCCGCCGCCGCGGTGGCGAAGGTCGTCTCCGATCCTTCGCGCCATGTTCACGGCGAAAGCCCGATCGAGGCGGGTGAGCGCGGAGCGCGCCGCCTCGACGGATTGGATCAACTGTGCCGCCCAGTCCGGCCCGGCCCCTTGGTTGCCCGCCGAGATCCTGGCAACCACGTCGGCGTTGGGAAGGAGGCGATGGCCGTGGGCCATCAGGTCGGCCGCCAGCTGGTCAGCCTCTTGCACGGGAGCCGGTCGGCCGGGCGACTCGAGCGGTACGACGGCGACGCGATCGGCCGAAGCCACGGAGGCGATCATTGTCAGACAACAAAACGTGACAATCGGGACAGCTCGCACGGTCGGCAGCCTACCATTACCCCATGAAGTCGTTCACGTACCAGATCACGATGAGCAATTGCCGTCTTTGGACCGTTTGGCCACACAAACTGACGCAATCTCTCTCGGAAACGCTGCGAGGCATCTCTCTCCAGGCGCAGCGGGGGCGAGCCCCCTCATCTCGCGTCGCTCGAGCCCACGCGATCGAGTGCGAAGCCGGTACGTGGTTCGGCGCACCATGCCCACACTGCACCTTTTCGGGGGTATCGAAAGAAGACCCCTAGGTAGGAGTCCAGGTTCGAGCATTTCCGGCTATTATGAAGGAAATGGCGGCCGTGCGGTATCGTGAAGAATCGCTCCTGGGGACGGGAGGCATGGCCGAGGTCTGGCGGGGGCAAGGACCGCCGGGAACCGTCGCCTTGAAGCGCCTTCTTCCCCACGCCGCCCGCAATCCTTCCCTAGCTGCCGCCTTCGAGCGCGAAGGACGTCTGCTCGCGCGCATCAATCATCCGAATGTGGTCGGAATCCACGAAATCACCCGCGACGAACGGGGCACCTGTCTCGTGCTCGAATACGTCGAGGGAGCCGACCTGCGTGCACTTTCAGGGAACTCGACACGTCCCGATGTCGCGCTTCGCGTCATCCGCGATCTGCTTCGGGCGCTCGAGGGAGTGCACGGACTCTGTGACGAGGAGGGTCGCCCGCTGGGTCTCATCCATCGAGATCTCAGCCCGTCGAATGTGCTCGTCGGCGTCAACGGCGCGGTCAAGCTGACCGATTTTGGCATCGCCCGCGCGGTGTCGGGTTCGCACGCCACGACGGGGCAGAGCATCAAAGGCACGCTCGCGTATTTGTCGCCCGAGCAAGCAACGGGCGCGCCGGTCGATGCGCGAGCGGATCTGTTTGCGGCCGGCGCCCTCCTCTACGAGCTTCTCGCTGGCGTCCCTATCTACAACGAGGACGACCCGCGGCTGGCGCTCGCGAGAGCCCGCGCTGGCGACGTCGGATCGCTCGCTTCGGTGAAACCCGATCTGCCGCTCTCGATCGTGGAGTTCGTCGATCGGGCGCTTGCGGCGCATCCAACCGATCGATTTCCGAACGCTACGGTCATGCGGCAGGAGCTCGAGCGCGTGGCGGCGCGCACGTGTGGACTCGCGAGCGACGACGAGATGGCCGCGTGGGCCGCGATGCTCTCGGTCACCGAACGGGAAGATCGCCGCTCGTTCGGAGGCGCTGCCACGACGCTCGTACTCTCGAGCCGAGCGCCGCGCCGCGCGGCTCTGGTGATGGGTGCGCTCCTCATTGTCGTGGGCGCGCTGTGGTTCGGCTATCGCGGAAGGAAATCGACGGTCGCATCGGCGAGCGCCGCCGGCGGCGTCGTGGCAGCTGCTATTTCCTCGGCCCCCTCGCCGCCTCCGGATCCCGGACCCGCCGATCTTCCGCTCGCCGAGCCGCCGACCTCGCTCGCTTCGCCGATCAAAGATGGTCTCTCCATCGATGCGAGGCTCGGCAGCTCTCGGCTCGCTGCAAAAAATCGAGCCGCTGCCAGATCGCCGACCCCTTCGGCCCCCGCCGCACCTACCTCGGCCCCAGTCGCCGCTACCGCCGCCGACAAGACGTCCGAAAAATGTTTGCTGGACATCGGCTCGGAGCCGGCGTTCGCTTACGTTACAATCGACGGTGTCAGGGCGGGGGCGACCCCACTCTTCGGCCGCGAGGTAAGTCCGGGCACCCACCATGTCCAAGTCTCACGCGACGGACTCGGATCAAAAAGTTTCACCGTAGAAGTGCGTCCCGGAGATAGGATCAGCCGCGTCGTCAAGCTGCCATGACCATCTCACAAAAACGACCGGGTGTAGCCGCCACAGAAATACAGGCGCGCGAGCAGCCTGGGACCGCCGAGACGATCGGCCGACTTCTCGTGCTGGAGGGGCCGAACCGTGGCGCCGCCGTGGCCCTCGTGCGCGCGCAAGCCACGGTCGGGCGGCACCCTACCAACGACTTGGTGCTCTTGGATCCGCTGGTGTCTTCGGTGCATCTCGAGCTCGTGCGCCGTCCGGGGGGGCATATCCTGGTGCGCGATGCCGGAAGCACGAACGGTTCTTGGATCGGTGAGCACCGCCTTCTCGAAGCAGAGCTCGCGCCGGGCGCGATCCTGCGCGTGGGCGATACGCTGCTTCGGGTCGAAGCCGACGAGCGAGCGACGCCCGCTCGGGTGGCGCCGGTCAGCCGGTTCGAGGGCCTGATCGGCAGCACATCCGAAATGCGCGAGCTCTTCGCGGTGCTCGAGCGCGTCGCAACGAAGCCGCTCAGTGTGCTCGTCCAGGGAGACACCGGGACCGGCAAAGAAGAAGTGGCGCGCGCCGTCCACGCGCGAAGCAGCCGCGCACAGGCACCCTTCACCGTGCTCGATGCGACCACGATCCCGGCGACGCTCGCCGAGTCCGTTCTCTTCGGACATGAGCGGGGCGCGTTCACCGGGGCCGACGCACGCTACCAAGGCGCGTTCGAACGAGCCAACGGCGGCACGCTGTTCATCGACGAAGTGGGTGAACTGCCGCTCTCCCTCCAGCCCAAGCTGCTTCGGGTGCTCGAGCGTCGGGAGCTCACGCGCGTCGGCGGCAAAGAGGTCATCCCCATCGACGTTCGCGTGATCGCCGCGACCCACCGCGATCTGCGCCTCGAGATCGAGGGCAATCGCTTTCGCGAGGATCTCTATTTCCGGCTCGCGCAGGTACGTGTCGTGCTCCCCCCGCTGCGCGCGCGCCAAGAAGACATTCCCGAACTCGCGCGCCACTTCCTGCGGCTAGCCGTGGAGCCCAACCAAGAACCGGTCTCGATCGACGACGAGGCGCTCGCCGAGCTGCGGCGCCGTCCATTTCCAGGCAACGTGCGCGAGCTACGCAACATCTTGGTGCGCGCGGCGGCGCTCTGCGAGAGCGGCTGCATCCGGCTGCGGGACATCGCCGGCGAAGGTTACGGGTTTCGGGGCAGCGAGGCCGAGCGGAGCCCGCTCGACTTGGCGGGCACCTTTTCGGAGGCCAAACAGCGGGCCATCGAGCGTTTCGAGAAGGCCTATCTCGAGACGCTCATGCGACGATGCGCCGGCAATCTCTCGCGCGGTTCGCGCGAAGCCGATCTGGCGCGGCACCATCTGCGCGATCTGTTGAAAAAACGCGGGCTCTACGGCGAGAGCGGCGATTCGGGCCCGAGCTCGGGCAGCGGCGGCAGCGAAGCGTCGTAGACAAAGCGGGCAGGCCCCGGTCGAACCCGGGAATGTTCGGCCGGGCTCGTTGGTAGCTTTACGCGGGCGGCGGCCCCCCCGCCCCCCAACGGGCCGGAGCGGTGGTACAACCGCGCCGGCGAATCTCACCCCCACCCGCCTACCTCGAGGGAGCCATGCACGATGTTCGGGCCCTGAATGAAATCGTTGCCAAGGAGAGCATTTTCGTCGAGCGACTGATGTCCGAAGTCGGCAAGGTCATCGTCGGACAGACGTACATGATCGAGCGAATCCTCATCGGGTTGCTGACCGGCGGGCACGTGCTGCTCGAGGGGGTGCCGGGGCTGGCCAAAACGCTCACCGTGCGCACGCTGTGCGACGCGATCCACGCGCAGTTCGCCCGAGTTCAATTCACCCCCGATCTGCTTCCGGCCGACCTCATCGGCACCGTCATCTACAACCAGACGCGCGGGGAATTCACCTCGAAGCTCGGGCCGATTTTCGCCAATCTGGTCTTGGCCGATGAAATCAATCGGGCCCCCGCCAAAGTGCAAAGCGCGTTGCTCGAGGCCATGCAGGAACGCCAGGTCACCATCGGCGAGAAGAGCTATCCCTTGCCCGATCCGTTCGTGGTCATGGCCACCCAGAATCCCATCGAGCAAGAGGGCACCTATCCGCTCCCCGAAGCGCAGATCGACCGCTTCATGTTGATGGTCAAGGTGGGCTACCCCAGCAAAACCGAGGAGCGGCAAATCATGGACCGAATGACGGGCGTTCTCGGTGTCCGGGCCGAGCCCGTCGTCACGCCGCAAGAGCTCGTCGACGCCCGCAAGGTCGTGCGCGACGTCTACCTCGACGATCGCGTGAAAGACTACATCGTGGAGGTGGTATTCGCGAGCCGCGAGCCCGAGCGGCGGGGCATGAAAGAGCTCGCCAGCCTCATCGAGTACGGCGCGAGCCCGCGCGCATCGATCGCGCTCGCGCTCGCCGCGCGCGCTCACGCTTTTCTGCGCCGGCGCGGCTACGTCACCCCGGAAGACGTCAAGGCGGTCGGTCCCGACGTGCTGCGCCACCGGCTCGTCTTGAGCTACGAAGCCGAGGCCGAAGAAGTCACCGCCGAGCAGATCGTGAGGCGTGTTTTCGAGGTGGTGGAGGTGCCGTAGAATCCATGATTCCGAAAGAGCTCATCAAGGCTCTGCGCACGATCGAGATTCACACTTCGCGGCTCGCCAACGAGCAGCTGGCGGGCACCTATACCTCGGTCTTCAAAGGGCAAGGGCTCGCCTTCCGCGAGGTGCGGCAGTACCAGCCGGGCGACGACGTCCGGTCGATCGATTGGAACGTCTCCGCGCGAATGAACGACACCTTCGTCAAGGTGTTCGTCGAGGAACGCGAGATGACGGTCATGCTCGTCGTCGATCTTTCGGCGAGCGAGCATTTCGGGACCAAGAGGGCGAGCAAGGCGAGGGTTGCGGCCGAGATCGCGGCACTCTGCGCGTTTAGCGCGATCAAGAACAACGATCGGGTCGGACTCATCTTGGCCACCGACCACATCGAAAAGATCGTTCCTCCCAAGAAGGGGGACAAGCACGTCATGCGCGTGGTGCGGGAGATCCTCGGATTTCAGCCGACGCACACGGGAACCGATCTCAAGCTCTTGCTCGAGACGCTCTCCAAAGTGGCGCGGCGGCGCAGCGTGGCCTTCGTCATCAGCGATTTTTACGCGCGCGGTTACGAGCGCGCGTTGGCACTCGCCGGTGCCAAGCACGATGTGATCCCGGTCGTGCTGGTCGACCCCCGCGATGAAACATTGCCCGACGTTGGTTTAGCGACGTTCGAGGATTGGGAGACCGGCGAAGCGGTGGTAGTCGATACCGGCGACAAGCGGGTGCGCCAGCACTACGAAAAGACCACGCGCCGGATCCGCGCCGAGCGCTCGACCCTTTTCAAAAAGCTCGCTCTCGACGAATGCGTCGTGCGCACCGATCGCTCTTTCGTGGAACCCCTTCGCCAGCTCTTCGCTCGCAGAGCGCAGCGCATACGCTCGAGATGACGGCATGAAGACCTCGAGCGCTCTATGGACGCTGGCATTCGTACTCGCGGCGGCCCCCGCGTTCGCCAAGAAGGATGCCGGTGCTCCGCGCGCGCGGCACGATCCCGATGCCGGAGCTCCGCCGGTAGCGAGCGCCGCGCCGCCAGCTGCTTCCGCGGCCCCAGGCGCGCCGGAGGAACGCGCGTGGGTGAGCTGTGCCGAACACATCCCCCCCGGCGTCACCCGGCCGGTGTTGAAGGAGCATTTTCCGAGCCGAGGAACGAGCGGCTACGCCTCTGCCCTCGAGGTCACCATCGAGCACGGAAAGGGAGAAAGCGTGCTGCCGCAGGGCTTCCAGGTGCAGTCGACGAGCGTGGCCGCGCGCGCGCTCGGGGAGGCGGGGTTCGTGATTCCCGAGGTCGATGGCGGCGCGGGCCCCACGCTGCTGACCACGCCCGGCGCGAACGGAGCGACGACGAAGGTCACCATTCCCATCCTGCTCTTGCCGAAAAACCCAGGCCGAAACAGGATGACGCTCCCACCCGTTCCCATCGCAGTTGCGCGCGCGAGCGGCGAGCTCTTGACGCTCTGCACCGAGCCGCACGACGTGCTCGTCGAAGATCCAACGGCATCGACCCCGGACGCGAAACCCCACCCCAATCCTCCACCGCGCCAGCAGGTCGAGGAGTGGACGCTCGCCAAGCAGCTGACGATCGGCGCACTGATCGGAGCGGTGCTGGCGGCGCTCGCGGCATGGCTCTTCGTGCTCTGGAGGCGCCGTCCCCGCCCGGTGCCGCCGCCCCCTCCCCCCCGCCCGCCGTGGGAAGTCGCGTTCGAAGAGCTCTTCGCGATCCGCTACGCCGGCCTCTCGAAGGAGGAGCGCTTCGCCGAGCACTACGATCGGGTGTCCGACGCGGTGCGAAAGTATCTGGGAGCGCGATACGGCTTCGACGGCCTGGAGACGACCACGCGCGAGATGGCCTCGATCCTTCGACGCGTCGAACCCCCCGTCGTCGAACTGTCTTCCATCCTCAGCTTTCTCGATGAATGCGACCTCGTGAAGTTCGCCAGGTTCACCCCATCCGAAGAAGACTGCACGCGCATTCTCGATCGAGGCGAACACATCGTGCGAGCGACGATTCCGCCACAGGTGCCCGCGCCGGCCGGTCCAGCCCGGGTGCCGGCTGCGGTAAGCGCCGGCAGGCCGCAAGGCGGGCCGAGTCACGGAGGAGACCGGCGATGAGAGGTGCGGGACGCGCAGCTCTCCTGCTGCTTTTCACGCTCGCCGTGGGAGCCGCCGCACTGGCCTACCCTCTGCTTGCGCGGCAGTGGGAATGGCTCGGCGTGAGCTGGCAAAACCGGTGGCTGCTCTTGCTTCTGGTCGCCGTCCCACTCGCGTTCTGGCGTGGCACGTACGGCGAAGACGAACGCACCCCACGCCTGCGCCTCGGCACGGTCGGTCCGTTCGCCGGCGGCCCTCGCGGTTTGCGCGCGTGGTTGCGCGATTTGCCCGGTGTCGTGCGGGCTTTTGCCATCGCGCTGCTCGCGCTGGCGATGGCGCGGCCCGTCTCGGCGAGCCGTCTGGACAGCGAGAGTGAATCGGGGATCGACATCGTGTTGGTGCTCGACCTGTCGGGGTCCATGCGTGCGGTATTCGATGCTCCTCCCGGCGTGGGAATCATCGGCCCGATCGGTAAGCGGCCGACCCGCCTCGATACGGCCAAAGAGGTCATTCGCGATTTCATCGGCCGTCGAAAGACCGACCGGATCGGCGTCGTCGTTTTCGGCAAGAGCGCCTACGTGCTTTCGCCTCCGACGCTCGACTACCACTTGCTCGATCTCTTGGTGAGCAAAATGTCGCTCGACGTGATCGACGGGACTGCGACCGCCATCGGCGATGCCGTCGGCGTTGCCGTCGCGCGGCTCAGGCGAAGCAACGCGCGCTCCAAGGCCATCGTGCTCCTCACCGATGGCGACTCGAACGCTGGATCCATCGCTCCCGAATACGCCGGGCACCTCGCCACCGTGATCGGCGCAAAAATCTATACGATTCAGATCGGCAACGGCGACGACGTCGAAGTGTTCGATGGCGTCGATCTTTTCGGCCAGCCGCGCTACATGCGGGCCCGCTTTCCGGTCAACCCTCAGCTCTTGAAGAAGCTGGCCGCGGACACCGCCGGCGAGGCCTACGTTGCTACCGACGCCCGCGCGCTCACCGCGAGCATGCACGACGTCTTGAATCGGCTAGAAAAGACGCGCTTCGAGGCTTCCGCGGCCTCCTTCGAAGATCTGTTTCCGCTCCTCCTTCTGCCCGGGGTGGCGTTGGTGGCGCTGGACGCGTTGCTTCGGGCCTGGATCATGCGGAGGTTTCCGTGAAGTTCGCCCACCCGATGTGGCTCTTCGGCGCCGTCTTCGCGCTGGTCGTGGCGGGCCTGTTCGTATGGGGGGGGATCGGCCTTCGCCGCGCGAGCCGCCGTTTCGGTGAACCCGAGCGCATACGCGAGCTCGTCACCGCGCGAGCGGCGCGCCGTCGCGCCTGGAAAGGGGTGTGGGTCGTCCTCGCGACCGCACTTTCGTTCGTCGCGCTCGCGCGTCCGCAGTACGGCCGCGGCACCCGACTGATTCCCGCGACGAACCTCGACGTCGTCATCGTTCTCGATTTTTCGAAGAGCATGTACGCACGGGACGTCGCCCCATCGCGCATCGACCGCGCCAAAGCCGAAGTGGCTCGCCTGATCCGCAACCTCGGTGGGGCGCGCTTTGGCGCGGTGGCGTTTGCGGGTGAGCCGATGGGCTTTCCGCTGACGTCCGACGGCGCGGCCATCGCGCAGTTCTTTCGCCAGCTCGAGCCGAACGACATGCCGGTGGGCGGGACGGCCATCGCGCGTGCCTTGGCGCGGGCGCGAGAGCTGCTGGCGAGCGATCCGAAGTCGCACGACCACAGCCGCGTCATCCTGCTGGTGACCGACGGCGAAGACTTGGAAGGCGATCCGGTGAGCGTGGCACGCGCGGCCGGCGACGAGGGGACCACCGTCCACGTCGTGCAAATCGGCGGCCGAACGCCGGAGCGAATTCCCGAGATGGGCCCGGACGGCAAGATGATCGGCTGGCGAAAGGACGAAGCGGGCCAGCTGCTCACGACGTCGCTCTCGGCCGAAGGCGAGGCGCAGCTCGAACAAGTGGCATCGGTCGCCGGCGGCAAGATCGTGCGCTCCGACCGCGGAACGACGGGTATCGAGGCCATCTCCCAGGATCTCAAGCGTAAGATGACGCTCGAGCTCGCCGAACGGGTCGAAACGATCTACGCCGACGTGTATGTCTACCCGCTGGGAGCGGCACTGATCCTCCTCATCGGGGAGGTGTTCCTGTCCGAGAGTCGTCGCCGGCGAATCCTCGCCAAGAGCGCGGCTGCTTCGGCGATCAGCGCGATATTTCTCGGCTGCGGCTGGAGTCCGTCGAGGCCGTTCGAACGCCAGGCGCCGGAAGTCAAAATGGCAGTGGCCGCACTCGATGCGGGCGATGCTGGCGTGGCGACAGCGCTGCTCGAGCAGTATTTGGCAACCGGCTCCTGCGCCGATGGTGGGTTCGGCGTCCCCGAGAAGGTCCGTCAGAGGCCTAACGCGTCCTTCGACCTCGGACTTGCCCTCTTTCAGCTGGGCGAGCGATACGGCAGCCGCTTCGGCGAAGAGGACAAGCCCGCAGGGGGACAACCCCATCCCGAAGAAGAGCAGCTCGCCGAGCTGCGCGGCACCGACGTCGAATGCGCGCTGCGCGCCGTGCTCGCGATCGCCAACGAAGCCGACGTTCCGATCGACCTCAGGGCGCGGGCCCACTATCTGGCCGGCAATCTCGAGTTTTTGCGCAAGGGCTACCAGGAAGCGGTTCGCCATTACGACGAGGCGCTCAAGCTCATCCCCGGGCTCGCCGAAGGTGGCGACAGCGTGGGGCAGGATGCCGCCTGGAATCGCGCCATCGCCCTCACCCGAATCGAGGAGGAGAAAAAACGGGATGCGGGTAACGACGCCTCCAATCCGCCTGACGGTGGCCGCCCCGAGGCCGGCAGCCGCGATGCGGCCGACGAAAAGACCTCGTCCCCGGATGGATCGTCCGGCGGCAATGAGGGGGGCCGTAACGATAAAAACGATGCTGGCGGCCAAAAGGATGCCGGCGGCCCGTCCAAACCAGACGGTGGCGGCAGTGACGAGCACCAGGAACCGAATCCACAGACCGACGACGCGGGAGCGCCTCCTCCACCGCCGCCGTCCAGCGTGAACCAGGACGAACGAATGCTGGACATGCTCGAATCGGCGCCCACGTTCCAACAGCAGGACGCGAAGAACCGCGGCCGCGGCCGCAAGTTCCGAGGGGTGGACGACAAGTGAAACGTTTTCTCTACTTGCTCGTGGCGCTGTGCATATTGACAATGCCCCGCGGCATCTTTGCGCAAGCGGAGCCCTCGGTCACGACCGAGATCGAGCCGCGCGACGTAGCCGTGGGCGAGCTGTTCACCGTTTCTCTTTCAATTACCGTCGATTCCAGCGCACCTTCCCCGAGCGACCCGCGCCTCGCGCTGCCCGAGGGCCTGAAGGCCGGTCCTCCCAGCATCAGCAATCAAACCCAGATCAGTTTGATGAACGGTAAGCTCTCGCGCCGATCGGGAATCACGGCGACGTGGCAAGTCGTCGCCCTGCGCGAGGGGGTATTCTCTATCCAGCCCCCCAGCGCCGCGTGGAACGGTCGCCGCGTCCAGGGCCGTCCGCTTCGTGTGACGGTGCATGCCGCCGGGGCACCGGGCCGTGGCCGTCAGCCGGCGCCCACGCCGAATCCGTTCGATCCGTTCGGCATGATCCCCAGACTTCCGGGCTTCTTCGACAGGCCGGAGCCACAGCTGACGCCCGAACCTCAGGTCGATCAACAGCTCTCGCTCGATGCGCCCCTGGATCCGAAAGTGTTCTTGCGCGCCATCGTCGACCAGCGAAATCCGGTCGTCGGCGAGCAGGTGACGTTGAACGTCTGGATGTATTCGCGCGAGGGATCGGTCGAAGTGACGGACCCGCACGAACCGGTGATGGCCGATTTTTTCCGGCGCGAGCTCGCCCCGCCGACCCCCCACCCCGAGTCGCGCGCGGTGCTCGTCGGCGGCGTACCCTGGCGCGCGTACAACCTGCTCAAGGTCGCGCTTTTTCCACTCAGAGCCGGTGAGCTCGAGATTGGTCCGATGCAGGCCACCACCTTCGTAGGAAATCGCCCGAGCGGCATGTCCGGCGAGGTGCGCGAGAGCCAGCCGGTCAAGTTGCGCGCGGTGGAGCCGTCGCCGAAGGGGCGGCCGGTCGGCTATCAGATCGGGGACGTCGGTATCTACTCGCTGTCGGCAAACGTCGAACCGAGGACGAGTGAGGTGGGCGGCGCCGTCGCCGTAACCATCACGCTGACCGGCGTTGGCAACGTCCCCAGCGCAGTTCGCGTCCCCGTCTCGTCCTCCGCCGAATGGCTGGAGCCGCAGTTGCGCGAGAGCTTCGACGTCGAGAACGGCAAGATCCATGGGTCTCGCACTTTCGCTTACGTCGTGCGTCCGAAGGCCGTCGGCAATGTCGATCTCGGCGAGGTCACGCTGCCGTATTGGAATCCCGATCGAAGGATCTACGAGGTCGCGCGCGCCTCGCTCGGTACGATCGACGTCACACCCGGCAAGCTCCAGGCAGGCGCGAAAGACTCCGCTGCGCCGAGCGATCCATGGAGCTCGCTGGGAGCTCCCCGAACCGAGCTCGCGCCGTACGCTCGCGCACGCGAGCCGATCACCGACAAGCCATGGTATTGGCTCGGCCTCTGCGCGGCGCCCCTCGCCGTCGTCATGGGTTCGCTCGGCTCGAAAGGTCTGCGACGTCTGCATTCGCGTTGGACGACGAGGCGAGCGAGCCCCGAGCGAGCCATCGACCAGGCGCTCTCGCAAGCTCGCGACGCAAAAAAGCGCGACGATCGCGCGGCCGTCGCCGGCTCGCTCGACCGCGCGCTGCATTTGGCCATCGAGCGAGCGACGGGACTCAAGGCCCGAGCTCTGCTGGTCGACGAGATTCCGAGTGCCCTCGAGGAGCGGACCGTTCCCGCCGATCTGGCGGCGCATGTTCGGGATCTTCTCTCGTCGATCGAAACCCTCCGCTTCGCTCCGCAGCACGCCCTTGCTCCCGGCGAGCTGCTCGACGGCGTCGCTGGCGCCGTGCGCCGCCTCGGCCGGCTCCCCTCTGCGGGAAAAAGGTGAGTTGATGCGTGACAGCATCCGACGGCCTTGTGAGCGGATGCTGCTTGGCGCTCTCGCGCTCGGTTTCGCGCTCGTGGTCGTGCCTGCTCGCGCGGCCGCGTCAGAAGAAACGGCCGACGCTCTTTTTCGCAAGGGCGTGGCCGCTCTCAAGGAAGGTGCCCTCAACGAGGCGGTCGAGACCTTCGAGGCGCTCGCCGATCGAGGTTTCGTCCACCCCGATGCGAGCTTCGACCGTTCCCTTTCGTACCTCGCGCGCGTGCGCGGAGGCGTCGAGCATCCGGGCGACCTCGGTCGCGCGGCGGCGGGGCTCGAAGAGACGTTGCTCCTTCGTCCCGATGATCGGGAGGCAGAGATGGCGCTCGACCTCGTGCGAGCCGAGGTCGCGCGCCGAAGGTCACGCGGCGGCGGCAAGACGGACGTCGAAGCGCGCCCGACGCTGGAGCGGGCGATGCTTGGCATTGCCTCGGAGTGGACATGGTCCGTCCTCGCGGCGCTGTCGTCTTTCCTTCTGACGCTAGGGCTGCTTCTTCAAATTCTCGCGCGCTCGCGCGCCAAAGGTGCATCCGACCAAGACAACATCGTCGTTCCCCACGAAGGGCCGCTGCATTTGGCGAGCACCATCGCCATTCCGATCGGTGGCGCGTGCCTTGTTTTCTTCGCCCTGCTGGCGGCAGGATCGCGTCATCTCAGGCTGACGACGCGAGAGGGGGTGGTCGTCACGCCCGAAGCCCACCTCGTCAGCGAAAAAGGGATTCTGACGACGCAGGGCAGTATTCCCGAGGCAGCGCGCGTCGAGGTCGGCGAGCAGCGCGGAGCTCTGATTCACGTCCGCTGGGGATCCATCGAGGGCTGGACGCAGAGCGACGCCATCCGGCGCTTGGCGAGGCCGTGAACGATGCCCAAACTTGCGTCGTACGATGCGGTCGTCGTGGGCGCGGGACCGAATGGTCTCGCGGCGGCCGTCGTTCTCGCGCAAGCCGGATGTTCGGTGCTCCTCATCGAGGCGCACGCGCGGGTAGGAGGAGGCTCGCGCACCGCCGAGCTCACGTTGCCGGGCTATCGTCACGACGTTTGCTCGGCGATTCATCCGACCGGAGCCGTGTCGCCGCTGTTTCGCGCACTGCCTCTCGGAGAGTTCGGCCTTTCGTGGGTCGACCCTCCCGCGGCGCTCGCCCATCCTTTGGACGACGGCACGGCGGCGATGCTCGAACCGTCGTTCGATGCGACGGCCGACGCGCTCGGCGTGGATGCCTCCGGCTATCGGGCGCTCCTCGGCCCCTTCGCGGGCGATGAGCAGCTGCTCGCCGGTCTACTCGGCCCGATGCGATGGCCGGAAAAACCGATCTCGTTCGCGAGATTCGGCCTTCGTGCGATTCGGTCGGCGCGCGGGCTCGCCGATGCGTATTTCAGGTTGCCGCATGCACGCGCCCTTTTTGCGGGGTGCGCGGCCCATTCGGTTCTTCCGTTCGATCGCTTGACCACCAGCGCCATCGCGTTGGTGTTCCTTCTCGCGGCTCATGTGCGTGGCTGGCCGTTTCCACGTGGCGGTTCGGAAGCGATCGCCCGGGCGCTCGCCGGCTACTTCGAGCGCCTCGGCGGCGAGATCGAAACCGGGTGGCGTGTCGGCTCCATGGCCGAGCTGCCGCGCGCGAAGGCGTTTCTCTTCGATGTGACGCCCGGCAAGCTCGCGGCGATTGCCGAGGATCGACTCCCGGGCGGTTACCGCCGCCGACTCCTGAAATTTCGCCATGGCCCGGGCATTTTCAAGCTCGACTGGGCGCTCGACGGCCCGATACCGTGGAAGGCTTCCGTTTGCGCGCGGGCCGGTACGGTTCACCTCGGAGGCACGCTCGAAGCCATCGCCCAGGCAGAAGCTGCAGTGTGGGATGGCGTTCATCCGGAAAAGCCTTACGTGCTCGTCGCCCAGCAGAGTCTTTTCGACGATACGCGCGCTCCGCCGGGGAAGCACACCGGGTGGGCATATTGCCACGTTCCCCACGGTTCGACCCTCGATATGACGTCCACCATCGAGAACCAGGTCGAGCGCTTTGCCCCCGGTTTTCGCGACCGAATCGTGGCTCGAAGCCGAATGGGTCCGTCCGACTTCGAGTCCTACAACGAAAATTACGTGGGCGGCGACATCACCGGAGGGGTCGTCGATGTCGCTCAGCTCTTCACGCGTCCTGTCGCGCGCTGGGTCCCCTATTCCACGCCGGCCAAAGACATCTACATCTGTTCGAGCTCGACCCCACCCGGTGGCGGCGTTCACGGCATGTGCGGCTACTTCGCAGCTCGTGCGGCCCTACGTGCCGTGTTCGGGCAGAAACTCCGCCCCCTGTCGTTGCCGCAAGGTCACCAGAAGGTGAAGGAACTCGGCGGTGGTAGCATGGGGTAACGATGCCGTTCTGCGCGTTGCGCCGTCTCCTGCCCCTGCTCGTGTTGCTGAGCGCCTGCCTGGTTCCCAAACGCAACGGGAGTGCCAGCGTGGAATCGAATCGGGTGAACGACTTTGCCGCTGACGACCGGCCCCTGTCGGTCGACGGCGGCTTGCCGCCACGCACGTTTCCCTGGCCCGACGTGGCCCGGGGCGCGGTCTCGCTCACCTACGACGACGGTCTCGTTTCGCACGTCGAGGTGGTCGGTCCGAGCCTGAAGAAACACCATTTGCACGGAACCTTCTTCATCACCGGCGCTTCCTACGGCGTGCAGCAAGATCTCGAGCGATGGCGCGAGCTCTATCGCGCGGGCAACGAGGTCGCTGCCCACACGATGAACCACCCCTGCGACGGCGCGCAGAGTTGGGTCCAGAAGGGGTTTGCCCTTCAAGATTACGACATGGGCCGCATGCAGAAAGAGCTCACCGACAACATCGAACTCCTCAAGCAGCTCGGGAAAAGAGGTGGCCCGTACACGTTCGCCTATCCGTGCGGGATGACGTGGCTCGGAGAAAAGCAGGACAGCTACATCGACCTCGTGCAGCGTTATTTTTTCGCGGCGCGTGGAACGACGTCGACCATCGTCAACCCCGACGCGGATTCATTCTCCAATCTTCCTGCGGTCGGTGCCGACAAGACGCCCGATCAGCTCGTCGACTTCGTCCGCCAGGTCGAGGTGGACGGCGGCTGGCTCATCATCATGTTCCACGGCGTGGGGAGCGAGCACCTCAGCGTCACGGTCGAGCAGCACGACCGGCTC
>DASWDH010000162.1:0-3920 GCA_036395495.1 Polyangiaceae bacterium | reverse complement strand
GCCTCCCGCGTCTCCCCGGGCGTAGCGATTCCCAGGTCAATCAATCGCAAGAGGGCGTCGGCGAGAGGTGGCCCGCCGCCGTTGGCGCGTGCGACTTTTTCGTAGAGTCGCACGTTGTGTTCGTTTTTGGGGTCGATCTCGAGAGCCGGAACGAGGGCCCTGGCCGCGCGCGCCGGTTGCGGATCGGCCTCGAGCGCGCGCTCCAGGAGCGAGGCTCCCTCGGCCAGCGTTTCGCCGTGGGCGAGCCGCAACTGCGCGAGGCGATAAAGAGCGTCGGCGTGCGCCGGCGACGGGGGTTCACGTGCGAACAGCGCGATCTGCTCCACGAGCGCTTCGGCTTGACGATCGGGTTCGCCCAGGCGCTCGTACACGTTCTCCAACGCCGCCCACGGTCCGGTGACTTGGGGGGGTGACTCCTTGATTTCCCGCAGCGCCTGATCGACCTGGCTCTTGAGCTGCGCCCTCACGTCGCCGACGAGGCGCTGGCGTTCGTCGTAGACGAGCGCCAAGTCGCGGAGGATCGCGACGCGTGTGTCGGCGTTGGCAGACGTTGCCAATCGAGCCTCCAGCGACCGGGCCAACAAGTCGTAGCTCCCCTTTTCTCGAAGGGCGTGCTCGAAGCGCTCGGCATCGCGCTCATTCTCGCTCGCCGCGTGCAACGCCGATTCGATGAGCTCTTCGGCGCGCTCGGGATCTTTTTCCTTCTCGGCGATCGCCGCGAGCTCGAAGAGAACTTCTCCGCGGCTCACCTCTACCGGCACGCCGGGGTCGGATCGACCGAGCACCAGCAGGAGAGCGCGGAACGTGCGCTGCGCACGATCGAGTTGTCCCTCGTCGGCCGAAAGCTTGCCGAGCGTGTAGAGAATGGCCGGATGAGCGGGGTCGATCTTCGCGGCGAGATCGAGCTCGGCCAGCGCGCGGGCACGCTCTCCCGTCTTCAGTGATACGCGGGAAAGCTCGAAATGCACGAGAGCGCGTTCCTTCGGTCTGCGATGGCCGAATCGCTCGAGCTCCGAGCGCAGGATGGCGGTCGCTTCCTCGAACCGCGACGTGGCGACCAGGGCCCGCGTCAATGCCAGACCAATCTGCGAATCTTGCGCCTCGAGCTTGCGAGCCTGCTCGAGCAGCGGAATGGCCGCCGCCGGATCGTTTCGCTTGTCCATGTGCAGGTCGGCGGCCTCGCGCAAGAGCTCGAACCGCGTTTTCTTGTCTTCAGCGTCCTCGGCTTCGATGCGCAGGAGGTCCGCCAGCTTGGTCCAGTCCCGTTCCTCTCGGTACAGCTCGCGGAGTCGCGCGCGCATCGGCTTGGGCCGCGCCGCGAGTTCCACGCCTTTTTCGAGTCGGGTCCGCGCGCGATCGCGATCGCCGGCCGCCAAGTACGCATCGACGAGAGCGAGCGTGTCGGTCACGAAGGCATCTTGCGCGGGTTGATAAGTCAGGCGCTCCAGCGCTTCTGCCGCCTTGCCCGGTTCATCTTTGCCACGATAGAGCCGCGCCAGCTGGCGCAGCGCGCCTTGGCTGCCGGCATGGGCGCTCTGGTGGTAATCAGTGATGGCCCGATCGATGTCGCCGAGCTGCTTTTCGCAAAGATCGGCGGCTCTCGCCCACAACTCCGCCGAAAGCCCGCGATTGTCGCCTTCCCCGTGGCGCACCGCCTGCCGCTCCCAAAGATCGGTCAAGTCGGCGAAGGCGCCGAGCTGAGCGAGAAGGCGCGCGAGCTCCGGAATCACGGCATCGGCGATGGCATCGGTTGCATCCTCCGCCAGAAGCTCGCGGTAAACGTTCACGGCTCGACTCGGATCGTCGAGGTGCTCGGAAGTCACCACGGCGCCTTGGTGGCGCATCCGGCGGGCCTTCTCTCGGTCGAAGACGATGCGCGATCCGTCGAGCAAACGCTGGACGGCGCTCGGGTAGTCGTTGTCCTCGAGCGCCATACGAATCAGCTCGTCGAGCGCCCACCACGTAGCATGGGCCCAGAGTCCAGCGCCTTCGCTCGTGTGATCGTCGGATAGCGGCGGCGTCCAGCACGCTGCTCCAGCGTCGAACACCGCTTGGCAGACCTGCACGGCGAGATTCCGATCGGCGATGTGCGCGAGGGCGATCTCGGCCTCGACTTTCTGTTCGACCAATCGGAACGGGGCTTCCGGCCCGGCCGGCACGTTCTTGGTTTCTCCGAGAACGAGCCGGGCAAGTTCGTCGTATTGGCCCACCGTCTCGAACAGATTGGCGAGGGCTAGAAACGTCTCTTGTCCAGGCCCGAATCTCTCGCGCACGAGCGACCAGGCCGCGATGGCCTCGTTCGGCGCCGCCAGTCTCTCATTGTACAGTGTCGCGATCTCGACGAGATCGTGGCGCGCCCGGTCGGCTTCGACCATCTCGGCTCGCCGCTCGAGAGCATCGATCAGTTCGACCCACCGTTCGGCCCCGCGCAAAACCGAGATCAGGCCGTCGAGCGCTTCGACTTCGAAACCACCCTGCTCGATGTAGTCGTGCCAAGCGCGAATCGCGCGCTCGGGATTGCCGAGCCTGACAGCGGCAACTTCGGATAGCTCGCCGAGCGCTTTGCGACGAGCGCCGGGATCGGTTTCGATGGCGGCGATCTTTTCGAGCACCCCGCACCGTTCTTGGAAACGGCCGGCCCGGTCGAGGAGCGTGGAAAGCTCGTGCGCCGTCGAGAGGGCGAGCGCTTTGTCCTTGGGATTCAACGCCAGGACCGACGAGAAAAGATCGATGGCCCGATCGTCTCGCTGCACCTTGTCGCGGTAGACCTCGGCAGCATCGATGAGCAGGCGAGCGACGAGCGGGGCGTCCGAAGAGCTATCGGCGGTTCTCACCAAGGTTTCGCCCAGCCGATCCCAGGCCGACAAGCGCTCGGCGAGCTCGCCCAAGACGCTTCGGTGGGCAGAAACTCGCGGCTCGAGGCTGAGCAGGGCAGATGCATGCTCGAACGCGCCTCGATCGTCTTTCAACGTGTCGAGCTTGAGCGTCAAGAGCTCTTGATGGCGGCGCGCCTTGTCTTTCGCGTTCGTCGCCAAGGACAGCTCCACCTCGAGCACCCTGGCGAGATCCTGGGTTTTCGATTCCGCGATGTAATGCTCCTTGAGCAACGCGGCCGCCCGTTCGCGCACCGACAGGATGCGCTTTTTTCGCTTGCTCTTGGTGGGTTGAGGCCCAGCCGCCGCCGAAGGTGGAGGAGGTGAGGACGGTGAGCCTTCGCTCATCGAAGGGGGCGGCACCGAGCCGGTCAAGGGCTCGCCGTCGTGCTCGGGAGGAACGCTCGCGCGGTTCGTCCGCTCCTCCGCTTCGGTTGCAGGTTGCGGAGGAATCGTGGTCTCCGGAATCGGGCGGCCGAGGATCTCCTCCAGCAGTGCGAAGGCTTCGCTGCGCGAGGGATCCTCGTGAAGCACCTCTTCGGTCAGCTTGAAAGCTGCAGCCTCGTCGTGGCGATCGCGCAGACAGAGACTCGCGAGGCGCAGGCGCAGGCGTTGCGCCTTTTCCCCGCTCAGCGAAGCGAGCTCGGTCGAGAGCAAGTCGATGAGCGGCTGGATCTTTCCCTGCTTTTCGTAAAGCCGTTCGAGAAGAGACCGCACGCGCAAATCGGTCGGACGAAGCTCGAGCAGACGTTCGAAATAACCGATGGCTCGCTCGGCGTCGGCGGCGAAATCTTTGGCCGCTTGCGCTGCCTCCGCCAAGAGATCCGCTCGATCCGCGTCCGCGGACGCATGGTCGATGGCGTCGTCGTAAAGAGAGAACAGCTCGTCCCAGCGCTCGGCTCCGCCGTAGGCCAGCTTCAATCGGTCGCGAGCCCAGGTCGCGTCGGGAGCGATTTCGAGAATACGCTTGAGCAGCGCGATGACCGCCGGCGGATCGTCGAACCATTCCTCTTGGTAATCGACCGCGCGCCGCCCCAGGGTTGCCGC
>DASWDH010000161.1:0-7349 GCA_036395495.1 Polyangiaceae bacterium | reverse complement strand
AGTCAGAAAGAGTTCCCCTCCGGCGCGGCCGCGCGTTGATTCGCCGCGCGATCGCGCGGGCTACTCACACACGCCGCCGGTGCAACTCAACGAACAGCACTCGGTCGACGCACCACAAAGCTGACCCGTTGGTTTGCAGGGCGAAACATCGTCCCATTGACTCCTGCAGCGAAATGTCTGCCGGTCACACGACCCACCGCAACAATCGGAATCACTGCGACATGGGTCATGATCAACGACGCAGGTACAGTGCGAGTCCACACACGCCGATCTGCAACAATCGGAATCGGGACCGCACGTCTCGCCCGGATCGCGGCAAGCTGCGGGATTCTGACAAATACAGTCCACGCACCTCGCTGAGCAGCAACCCAACGCGCTCGTGCAGGGTGCGCCCGCCGGAAGGCACGAAGCAGGCGTGCCAGCGCAGCGAAGCGTCCCCGGGTCGCAGTGCCCGCCGCAGCACGTGGAATCACGCTCGCACGGCGCGCCGATCGCGGCGCAGATATCCAAGGCTTGGTGACATATGCCATCTACGCAATTGCGCGAGCAGCACTCGCTCGACGATGAGCAGTGGGAACCCGTTAGGGGACACAGCCCCGGATATCCAACGCATCCGTAGTCAGCGGTACAAACCATGCTGCAGCAATCGCGGTTACTTCCGCATTTCTCCCCCGGGCTATGACAACCTGGCCCGGGGTAAGGTCCCGCATCGCGCGCCGTGCATGGAGCGACAGCATCCACGACAACGACGACCTCGTTAGCATCGACGGCGGCATCGGGAAGCGTCTTACCGGTCATGGTCGCGTCGGGGACTGGCGGTTGTACCGATCCAGCATCGCGGTCTTGGGGGACATCGGACGCGGTCAGGCGTCCCCCGCACCCCACGAACAAAATAGTCACCGCCAACTGCCCGGCCTTCATCTACTACCTCCCCACCCCTAAATCTTGCGAAGCTCCTCGATCAATTCTTTCTCGAGAATCAGGTGCTTTCGCAAAAGGAGACTCAGAATCACCGCGGCCATCTTCTCCCAGCGCAGCTTGTCGCCGAGCACTTCACCGGGGTCGCCGCCCTGGGCTGCGGCTCGAAGAGCGGCGAGCACGTCGGCCGCGGTGAACTCGCCTGCGGCCCTCTCGCCCGGTGGCTCCGGGCGTCGCTTGCGATTCACCGGAACCTTGATCGTGGTGCCGTCGAGCAACGTCAGCTCGAGCCCGCGTTTGCGCTTGGGGCGCTCGATCTCGCGAAATTCAACGGTGGGAGCATCATCGTGACTGGCGACCGAGAGCGTCGGAGGCGTCGAGGATATGGGAGGCTCTTCGGCGGCGGCTGTCGTTGCGCCATGCTCGATACCGAGCCCGTTCTGCGATTGGACGGGCGGCACGCTCGCCGGAGCGGCCGGCGCCGGCCGAACCGACGCGGGCGTGGTCGGCGTTTCCGGCGCGGCTTCGTTCGATGCGGCGGCAGCCTCGGCGGGCGCGGCCGGCGGTGCCGACGGCGGAGCCGGCAGGTCGGCCTCGGTTGCAGCCGATGGTGAAGAGTCGGCGGGCGCTGCCTCTTTGGGCAGAGGGGCTTCTTCTGGGGCAGCGACGGCCACGGCTTTCGGAGCCGGACCGCTAGGGGCGCCGCCATAATAAAGCCCGATCGCTTTGATGATATCGGTGGGAGCCGCGATCATCGCGCGCGCGGGAAGCCCGGAAGAAACCGTGCAGTCGCGCAGCGCCTCTTCGTTCATCGGATCTTCCATGGCGACGTAGAGCGTGTCGCCCTGACCGCGCACCGGACGGGCGTAGATGGGCACGAGGCAATACTTTTCCGCCATCTCGCGAGGGATGAGCGCGAGCAGTTCGCGCGAGAAATCGATGTGGTAGAGCGAAACCCAAGGGACGCTGAGCTGCTGGCTCAAAATCTGCGTCAGCTGGGTCTCGCTGACGAGCCCGCTTTCGACGAGCAGCGTCCCGAGCCTGCGTCCGTCGGATTTCTGCTTCGCCAGCACCTGCTCCAGTTGATCGGCAGATAGGATATGGGCGTCGACGAGAAGCTGACCCAACCGGAGGCGGGCTGGTTGCATGTGCTCTCTCTAAGATTACCGCAAACTGCTCATATGGCTAGTGACCGCAAATCAGCGCAAAGACGGTGGAAATTGGCGCGCCGCCCGATCTGCAATGGGAACGCGCGTGGCAGTGGTGCTAATTTGGGCACCCGCCGATGACACGTCCCTGCCCGCAGTGCGGCAACGGATGCGATGAATCGCACAAGTTCTGCCCTCTGTGCGGCTTTCCCATTTCGCAGGTCACGAGTGGCGCGGCGCCTGCATCCGATCCGTTGCTCAACCGCACGCTGCCCGGCGGCTACGTCATCCTCGACTTGGTCGGCATCGGCGGGATGGGTCGCGTCTACCGCGCCGAGCAGCGTACGCTCGGGCGCACCGTCGCGGTGAAGGTCATCCATCCGCACTTGCTCGGCGACGAGAGCGCTTCGGCCCGCTTCATCACCGAGGCCCGCGCCGCCAGCCGTCTGAACCATCCCAATTCGGTCGCGGTGATCGACTTCGGCAAGACCGACGACGGTCAGCTCTATTTGGTGATGGAGTTTCTCCGCGGGCGCGACCTCGCACGTGTCACTTACGAAGACGGCCCCCTGCCCATTCGCCGCATTCTCGACGTGCTCCGGCAAACGCTCGCCGCACTGGCCGAAGCCCATCACATCGGAATCGTTCACCGCGATCTGAAGCCGGAGAACATCATCCTCGAGCCTTTGCGCTCGGGCGGTGACTTCGTCAAAGTCGTCGACTTCGGGCTGGCCAAAATGATCGAAGGTCCCCGCCCCCAAGCCGCCATCACGACGCCGGGGATCGTTTGCGGCACGCCGGATTACATGGCCCCGGAGCAGGGGCGCGGAGCCGATATCGACGCCCGTACCGATTTGTACGCGATGGGGGTCATCCTCTTTCAACTCGTGACCGGAAGGCTCCCCTTCGAAGCCGACACGCCGACGCAGGTCGTGCTCATGCACTTGTCCATCCCGGCACCCGACCCTCGCCAGATCGCTCCCGAACGCAACATCCCCGAGCTGTTGGCGCGGGTCATTGCCAGGTCACTTTCCAAACAACCCCGCGATCGCTGGCAGACAGCTGACGAGATGGCAGAAGCGTTGGGCATCGTCCAGTTGGAGCTCGAGGCCAAGAACCGTATTTCGCTGGCGCCGCAGATGATTTGTCCGTCATGCGGGCAATCCGCTCCGGCAGGCCAAAAGTTCTGTGGTGAATGCGGCACGCGCTTGAGTCTACCCCCCGCGCCGCGCCCCAGCGCGCCGGTAGCCGACGAGCCGCGCCCGTCGCTAGTCGCGTCGCGAGTTTCGAAGTTGCCTCTTCCGCTCACCGAGCGGCAAGACGATCTCGCCTTTCTCGATCATCACCGGACGTCGCTTCGCTCTTCGCTCACGGCGGTGCGCATCGTCGGCGAGGCCGGTGTCGGCAAAACGCGGCTGCTGCGCGAGTTTTTGGCCCATGCCAAAAGCGCAGGCGACATCGTCGTCGAAACGGGACCGGATCCCTGGTGGGCGGAGGTCGGCTACTACGCAGCGCGGCGCGCGGTGACCGCCCTCGCCGAGGTCGGCCCCACCGGAGGCGAAGAGCGCGACTGGACGGGCGCAAGCGCCGAAGCGCGTCGTGGTCTCATCGAGATCTTCGGTCGGGCCGACTCGGTCGCGTCCTCTTTGCTCCCGAGCGAGCGTCGTTACACCGCCGCCGAAGCGTTGCGTTGGGCGCTCGCGCGAGCCGCTGCTCGCGCGCGCAAGAGCCGAGTCGTCCTCGCCATCGACGATCTCAATCGCGTCGACGGCGCCAGCCGCAACGCCATCGCCGACGCTTTGAGCGAGCCGCCTCTGGTCCCGGTGCTCATCGTCGCCACGCACGTTCCTGCCTTCGATCCCGGATGGGCGAGCGGTTCGGCCCGAACGATCGCGGGCCTGCCGAGTAGCCAAGCTCGAGAGCTCGCCGAGTCCTACGGCGTGGGCGAGCGATTTTCGCTCTTGCCGCCCCCCTCGCAGCCGGACCGCACCACCGTTCTGCCGCTCTATCTCGACCAGCTGGTGCACTTCACCGCCGAAGGCGGCAGCGATCCCCCCGCGCGCGTCGCCGACCTCGTGGCGCTCCGCATCGAGCGACTCGCTCCTACGACTCGGCGCGTCTTGCAGGCGCTCTCGGTCCTGGGGGACCACGTCGGCCCGCGAAGCGTCGAAACGCTCGTGTCGGAAGGCCCCCAACATCCCGCGAGCGCGAGCCTCGACGGGGTGACGGCGAGCCTCGCGGCGCTGGAGAATACTCAAATCGTCGAGCGCTCCGGAGCGGGCCTGCGATTCACCCATCCGCTCCTCCGCGAGATCGCCAGCGCCACGATTCCCGCGACGGTTCGCCGCGAGCTGCACGTCGCGGCAGCACGCATCGCCGAGACGAACAATCTGCCCATCGAGGTTCGAGCTCTCCACACGCTGCACGCGCAGGACTCGTTCGAGGCGCTCTTGTTGCTCGAGCAGGTCGCCGAACGCGCGCTGGCGCGCGGCGATGCTTCGGGCGCCGTCTTGTGGCTGCACCGCGGTCTCGAGTTCGCACGCCGCGAGCTCTTCCGGGGCGAGCTCGACGATCCCATGCGAGCGGTTCTGATCTTCAGCCGAAAGCTGGGCGAAGCGCTCACCATCGACGGCGACCTGACCGACGCCGATGGCGTGCTCCGCGAGGCACTCGACATCGCAGGCCCCGCCGGTTCCGACAGGGCGAAGGTCCTTCGAGCGCTCGCCACCGTCGCTCACGAGCGGGACCGCTCCGGCGAGGCGCTCAGCTATCTGCGCGAGGCTCTCGAGCACGCTTCGAGGTCCGGCGCACACGAACTGGTCGCGTCCCTCGAGGACATGCGCCGCGCCTGGGCATCCTGAGTGATCCCCTACGTCGCGCGGTGGGATCTCGATAAGACGTACCTACGAACGGAGTTCGACACGCTGCGCGATCTGGTGCGCACCGCGTTCGAGCGCCCCGAGCAAAAGCGGACCGTTCCCGGCGCGTCCACCCTGCTGCGCGAGATCGCGCGCACGGGCGCTTCGGTGCACATTCTTTCGGGAAGCCCCGAGCAGCTCCGGGCCAAGCTCGAGGAGAAGCTGCGTCTCGACGGCGCCCGCTGGGATACGTTCACCTTGAAGCCCAACCTCCGCAACGTGCTTCGCTTCCGATTCCGAGCGGTGCGCGATCAGCTCGGCTACAAGCTGCCGGCGCTCCTAGGAGCTCGCGCGAGGCTCGCGTCGCAGCGGGGCGCCGACGGCGGGCTCCTCAAGGAAGTGCTCATCGGCGACGATGCCGAATCGGATGCCCTGGTCTACTCGCTTTATGCCGACGTCGTTTCCGGCGACGTCGGCGACCGCGAGCTCGAGGACATCCTGACGCGCGCCGCCGCCTACAAGGACGCGATCGCCGACGCTATCCGCTACGCGCGCCTGCTCGACCGAGGTCCCGCCGTGGAGCGGATCCTGATTCATCTCGATCGCCACAGCCCGCCCAGCGAGTTCGCCCCCTACGGCCCGCGTGTGGTCCCCTTCTACAATTATCTGCAAGCGACCTTCGTACTCGAGGAGGATGGCCGCGTTCCGCCGGACGCCGTCGTGCGTGTGGCGATCGACCTCGCCCTCGATCATCGCTTCGACGGGGAGGCCCTCGGCCGAAGTTACCTCGACCTGTGGCGTCGCGGGCATCTCAAGGGAACGGGGGCACTGGCGATCCGCGATGCCTACTCGAACATGGCCAGAATCTCGCCGCTGCCAGCCGCTCGCGAGATCGAGCAGATGTGCAAACAGCTCGAAGACGTCGCTCGCAGCATCGAGCACGGAAGCATTCCTCCTACTGCCAAGCGCGACTACATGGTGCTGCTCGATCGCCACGGCCGCCGGCGCCGAGTCGAGTAGCTGCCACACTTCCAGTGGCGAACGGCGCTTGGTAGTAGACTCCAGTCCCCATGGTTTCCCTTCATACCCGTTGCGGTTCGGCCTCGATGCTGGGCGCTCCCCGGCCGTTCACGCTGGCCGGCACACCGCGCGTTTACGAGCGTCCGCGTCCCTTCGGTATTCGCCACCTCGCACTCGACCTGCGCCTCGACGTGACCAAGAAGGCGGTGGCCGGCGTGGCGACCCTCGACGTCGAACGCGTCGATCCGGCGGCAACCGAGCTTTGCCTGGACGCGGTGAGCTTCGAAATCGAAAGAGTGGAGCGCCTCGACGGCAAGAGAAGAGCGCAGGACTACGTGTACGACGGCAGCATCCTGCGCGTGCCCATCGCTCCCGCGAAGAAGCGAACGAAGCTTCGCGTCACCTATCGCGCGACGCCGCAGCGCGGGCTTTACTTTCTCGAGCCCGACGAGCACGTGCAGGATCGACCGCGGCAGGTCTGGACGCAATGTCAGGACGAAGACGCCCGACATTGGTTTCCCTGCCACGACAAGCCTCACCTCAAAATGGCCTTCGAGCTTTCGGTGGAGGTCCCGCGGGGCTGGTACGCCCTTTCGAACGGCGAGCTGGTCAAACGCGACGTGAGAAAGAGCGCGCCATCTTGGCGCTACCGCTGGACGATGCGCGATCCGCTGCCGAGCTATCTGGTGACGCTGGTCGCCGGCGAATTCTCCGAAATCGACGGCGGCTCGGCGGCCGGCGTGCCGGTCACCTACCTCGTCCCGAAAGGTCGCGAAGCGGATGGGCGGCGCACGTTCCGCCGGACACCGGAGATGATCGAGCACTTCGGCAAGCTGCTCGGTGTGCCGTACCCGTGGAACAAGTACGCGCAGATCGTGGTGTCCGACTTCATCTTCGGCGGCATGGAAAATACGACCGCCACGACGATGTACGAGCACATTCTTCTCGACGAGCGGGCGGCGATCGACGTGACGTCGGACGACCTGGTCGCGCACGAGCTGGCCCACCAATGGTTCGGCGACTACGTCACCTGCCGCGATTGGTCCCATGGCTGGCTGAACGAGGGATTCGCCACCTTCTTCGAGCACCTCGACCTCGAGCACAAGCTCGGCAAAGACGAATACGATTATGCGCTGAGAGGCGACCTCGAAGCGTACTTCGTCGAGGCCAGTGGTCGCTACCGGCGGGCCATCGTGTGTCAGGACTACGACGCGCCGATCGACATCTTCGATCGGCATCTCTACCAGAAGGGGGGCCTCGTTCTCGCCATGCTGCGAACGATGCTCGGCGACGACGTCTTCTGGGCATCGGTGCGCACTTATCTCACGAGGCATGCCCGATCGATCGTCGAGACCCGCGACCTCATGCGGGCGATGGAAGACGTCTCCGGCCGCGGTCTCGAGCA
>DASWDH010000160.1:0-11440 GCA_036395495.1 Polyangiaceae bacterium | reverse complement strand
CCCACCCCCGCGGCGCCTCCGGCGCCGAACACGACGGCATTCGCAAACATGGCCGAATTTCTGGTGGACAGCACTAGCAGGTTGCGCCCGGCCCTGTCTATGCAGCGCAGAACCCGCACGCGAGGCCTCATGCGAGCACCTTGCGCTTAGGTGCAGATTCTGCGTGAGCAATCGACCGCCGCCCCTGGGGAAGCCCTGTGGTCTTGCACCGAGACGCGGATTGGAAAGGCATGAGTCCTGCAATGAGATGATGCATCGAAGGCCGCTCGGAAGAGCGACCAATGCTCGCGCGAGGGCCGTGGCCATCGCCGGATAGGAGGAACAAATGGGTACGTTTTTCGAAGGCACCCCCGACGCGAGAGCCATCGTGCTGGTGGGGATCGATTTTTCCGAAGAGTCGCAGCGCGCGCTCGCCGCAGCGAAAACCGTGGCATCGAAGGCGAAGGATGCGGAGCTGCATCTCATTCACGTCCTTCCGGTCCCATCGGGAGACGGCGCGGCCGAAGTTCGCGCCACACGCATGTTGCAATACACCAACCTGATCGACGATGCGCGCCGGGAGCTCGATGCGCTGGCGGCGCAAGCGGCTTCGGCGGGAGTTCGCGTGGCGGGTCACGTTCGCGTGGGCCGACCCGCGGTCGAAATCGCGCAGCTTGCCAGCGATCTCGCGGCCGACCTCGTTTGCGTGGGAACACACGGTCGCAAGGGGATCAATCGATTGCTCCTGGGATCGGTCGCGGAAGGTCTGGTCCGTCACGCGCCCTGTCCGGTGCTCGCCGTGCGGCCGAAAGCTCACAACGCTTCGGAGATGATCGAGCCCCCGTGCCCGGAGTGTGTCGCCGTGCAGCGCGAGACGAAGCGAGCGCAGCTCTGGTGCGAACGCCACTCGAAGCATCACGAGAGGGCGCACACCTACTACGAATACCCCGAATCCTTCGCCATGGGTGCGCAGACGTTTCGCTAAAGCCCATTGGCGATTGGGATCAACCGCCAGGACGCCAGGGTCGCCAGGATTTTGGGCGAGCGATTTGCCGATCGACACGTGCGTGTCGTGCTCGAGCGTTGAACCGAATGGCTCTTCGCTCGAGTCCTTCGCCATGGGTACGCAGACGTTTCGCTAAAGCCGTGCGATGGGGGATCAACCGCCGGGACGCCAGGGTCGCCAGGATTTTGGGGTGAGCGATTTTGCAGGCCGACACGTGCGTGTCGTGCTCGAGCGTTGAACCGAATGGCTGGTTGGCTCGAACGCTTCAGGCGAGACATGACCTCCCTGCGGGAGTTGACCTATGCTGAAATCCTGGCGTTCTTGGCGCCCTGGCGGTTCGTCCGTCGAGTTCGTCGCGTCCTTCCAGGCATGATCGCGAGCGCAGGTTTACGCGTCTCTACCGGGTGGCGTTGGCCGCCGGTGCTCCGTCGGTGGCGCGGGCCAGAGCGTCGACCAAGGCTGTGTAGTCGAGCGGCTTCGTGAAGACGAGGGCGGGCGGGTCGAAGGTGCGCGCTAGATCGGAAACGAGCTCGGGGTGGCCGGTCACCAGGAACACCGGGAGGCCGGGCCGGCGCCAGCGCGCATAGCGCGCAACACCTGCGCCATCGACGTGCGGCATTTTCATGTCCGTCACCAGGATATCCGGTGTGGGTAACCTGGCGAGGCGCCCGACCGCCGCCGCTCCATCGAGCGCCAGCTCGACGTCGTAGCCGTCTTCGCCGAGCATTCGGGCGAGGAGGCGAGCCGTACGGGCGTCGTCATCGACGACGAGCACGCGGGCAGGCGAACGGACGGCAGGTTTCGGCATTTGGTTGGGGTCATACACGTGTCATGCCAGCGGGCGATTACGCGTCGCGCGGACCGTGGATGATCAGGATCGGGACCGCGCAAGCACGAATGACGTTTTCGGCGACGCTCCCGAGCAGCGCCCGCTGTAGACCGCGTCGCCCGTGTGTGCCCATGACGATGAGATCGGCTTTGAGCTCGGTCGCGACGCGGCAGACCTCCTCCCAAGCTACGCCGGTGGTCAAAATGCCCGAGATCTCGAGGCCTGGATGCTGGTGCTTGGCGACCGTGCGGTCCAACGCTTTCTGAGCCGCATCCGAGAGCCGCGCCGCTATCTCCGCCGACGTGATGATTGCACCATCCGGAAAGCTGTAAACAGGGACCTGGTAGGCGTGCAGGACGGACACGGCGGCTTTGAACTTCGCCGCCAAGTCGACGGCGTAGTCGAGGGCTCGGTCCGACGTTTCATTGAAATCGGTGGGGACCAGAATTCTCTTGATGGAAAGCATGAGCGACCTCCACTTTTCGGTTCGATCCAGAATGCACGAGCTCTGCCAGAAAACGCGGCGCGGGGTCTGCATTCCGGTGCAGCGGTTGCGCGACCCTGCACAAAGGACCACGCGCTTCGATCCGACGATTTCCGGTTGCAACTGAGATTGACCGCCATCGCTCGGTGTGGTTCGCTCCGCGTCTCCACCTACCGACGAGGAGGTCGCTATGGCAAAAGCGAAGAAGGCGGTTCCCGATGGATTCCATACCGTCACACCGATGCTCACTCTGGATGACGCGAAGCAGGGGCTGGAGTGGTACAAGAAGGCGTTCGGCGCCGAGGTCGTGTCGACCAATCTCGGTCCCGACGGCAAAGTGATGCATGCCGAGGTGACCATCGGCAACTCACGCATTATGCTTCACGATGCAATGATGGGAGCCAAGGGGGCCAAAGCGCTCGGAGGCTCACCGATGGGGCTGTGGATCTACGTCGACGATTGCGACGCGCTCTTCAATCGCGCCGTTGCCGCGGGGGCGCAGGTCAAGATGGCGATGGATGATCAGTTCTGGGGCGACCGCTGTGGCACGTTGACCGATCCGCAAGGATTCGGCTGGACGATCGCTACCCGCAAGGATGACCTGACACCCAAGGAGCTCGACCAGCGTCAGACCGAATTCTTCAAGCAAATGGCCAGCAAGCAGTAACCCCCACCGAACGCCCTAGCATTGCTGCGTCAGATCGTCGCTGCCAGATCATTTCATCGGAGTAGCCATAGGCCAGGCCCACTCAAGTACTGACCGGACAGGCGGAACTGGCTGTCGGCGGAGCCGAAGAGGCGAAGCCTCGCGGCCATTCCGGTCTGATGCGCGCTACCGACGGCCTTGCCGTCATTTGCGTGGGCGACAAGCGGCAATTGCTGATCGTGATCTGTCATCGCCAAGATCGGACGCAGTAATGCTAGGCGCCGTCCGCGGAGAGCGCGCGAATCAATCGCGGCGCTTGAGCTGGCTGATATCGCGGATGGCGCCGCGGGCGGCGCTCGTCGCCATGAGCGCATAGGCTTGCAGCGTCGGCGAGACGTAACGATCGCGATTGGGCTTCCAAGCGTTCGGGCCGCGATCGACCATGGCCTTTCGACGGCGCAGGAGCTCGTTCTCGGATACGAGAACGTCGATCGTGCGGCTCGGAATGTCGATCGCGAGCCGATCCCCCTCCTCGATGAGCGCGATCGCGCCACCGTCGGCCGCTTCCGGTGAGACATGGCCAATACTGAGCCCCGATGTCCCTCCGCTGAACCGCCCATCGGTGACCAGGGCGCACGCTTTGCCCAGGCCTTTGCCCTTGAGAAATGAAGTCGGGTAGAGCATCTCCTGCATGCCGGGGCCGCCTCGCGGTCCTTCGTAGACGATGATCACCACGTCGCCCGAGTGAATCCGATTGTCCAGGATGGCGTCGCACGCGGCTTCCTGGGAGTGGAACACGCGGGCGGTCCCCTCGAATTTCCAAACGGATTCGTCGACGCCGGCGGTCTTCACGATGCAACCATCGAGGGCGATGTTTCCGTGGAGAACGGCGAGTCCGCCTTCGCTGCTGTAGGCGTGGGCGACGTCCCGGATGCACCCCGAGCTGCGATCGTCGTCGACGTCGGCGAAATATTTGTCTTGCGAGAAGGCGACCGTGGTCGGTACGCCGCCCGGCGCGGCGAGCGCGCGCTGCTTCGCCTCCAGGGTCGCCGTCGGTCGGGTGATGTCGTTCTCGTCAATTGCTTGGCCGAGCGTGGGCGTGTGCACCGTTCGCACTTCACGGTGCAGGAGGCCGGCGTCGTCGAGGGCGCCCAAGATGCTGAAGATGCCACCGGCGTGGTGCACGTCTTCCACGTGGAAGTTCGAGGACGGCGCCACCTTGCAGATGTTGGGGACACGGCGCGAAAGACGGTCGATGTCCGCCATCCGAAACGGGACGAGCGCCTCTTCGGCGATGGCCAAGATGTGCAACACGGTGTTGGTGGAACCACCCATCGCAATGTCGAGGGCGATCGCGTTTTCGAAAGCTTCGAAAGTGGCAATGCTGCGTGGGAGGACCGAACTGTCGCCGTCGAGGTAATAGCGTTTGGCGAGCTCCACGATCCGCTTCGAGGCAGCCTGGAAGAGGTCCCATCGCTTCGCGTGGGTGGCGAGCAGAGTGCCGTTGCCGGGCAGGGCCAGACCGAGCGCCTCGTTCAGACAATTCATGCTGTTGGCCGTGAACATGCCCGAGCACGACCCGCAGGTTGGACAGGCGGAGCGCTCGATTTTCGCGAGCTCGTCGGCGCTGACGCTGTCGTCGCCCGAGGCGATCATCGAATCGATGAGGTCGAGCTTGCGAATGAGTGGCTTGCCATCGCGGTCGTGGGTACCGACCAACTTGCCGGCTTCCATGGGCCCCCCGGAGACGAAGATCGTGGGGATGTTGAGACGCATGGCGGCGATCAGCATTCCGGGCGTGATCTTGTCGCAGTTCGAAATGCAGATCAGTGCGTCGGCGCAGTGCGCGTTGACCATGTACTCGACGCTGTCGGCGATGAGCTCGCGGCTCGGTAGCGAATAGAGCATTCCGCCGTGTCCCATCGCGATGCCGTCGTCGACGGCGATGGTGTTGAACTCGACGCCCCAACCGCCGTGCGCATCGATCACTTTCTTGGCGCGCTGCCCGACGTCATGCAGATGGACGTGACCGGGCACGAACTGGGTGAAGCTGTTGGCGATGGCCACGATAGGCTTTTCGAAATCCACATCCTTCATTCCGGTCGCCCGCCAGAGAGCGCGAGCTCCCGACATGTTGCGTCCGTGCGTCGAGGTCCTGCTGCGATAGCCGCTCATGTGAAAAAGGGTAATCCCATCCCACTCCGAGCGACGCAAGTTTCACGATGGCCCCTCCTGTCCGGGATACCGTGGGTGGTAACTGCCAAGGCGATCGCTGGTAACCCGAGCCTCGCCGCGGGCGTCCTGGCTGCCCAATTGTCGGAAATCGTTCACGATCAGCCCCTGGCCAACGAGTTGCTGGAAGAGTCGCTCGCCGTGGGACAATCAGCCATCGAGCCCGAGGACGCTCCACGTTGACGGTCGAACGCAAAATTCTGTCCCATCCCCGTTACGAGGCGGGCCCGATCCTCGGTCGAGGTGGGCAAGGGGTCGTGCTGCGGGTCGTCGATCGGGAGAATCCTCATCGCGAGCTGGTCGCCAAAATTTGGGCGGATGCGGCGTCCGGGCAGGCGATCGCAGGCGAATTCGCTCTCCTTTCGCGGAGCCGGATCCCTGGGCTCGTGCGGGCCCACGATCTCGCGCGCGACGAGCGAACGGGAGCGCCTTTCCTGGTGGAGGACTATGTCGAAGGAGCGGACGCCGCCGAGTGGATCGAAGGCGAGCAGGAATCGAACCGAAGCGAGCGTTTGGGAACGATGCTCGCAGAAGTCGGCACGACGCTGGCCGCGCTGCACGACGTTGGATTCGTGCACGGCGACATGAAACCGGCCCACGTTCGGGTCACCGCTGCCCGCCGCGCGATGGTGCTCGATCTCGGCTCTGCGGTGATGCGCGGTCACTCCGACCTGACTGGCAACACGGGTACGCCGAGGGATATTCCGTGGGCGGTGACCCGTGGTTTTGCAGCGCCAGAGGTTCAAGCCGGCGCGCGACCATCGCCGCTCTCCGACTTGTATTCGCTCGGCGCGCTGGCTTGGAAGTGCTGCACCGGACGCGCGCCCGATCGGCGCCAATCGCTCGCTCTGCGGGATGTCGCCCCGTGGGTGTTCCCGAAACTCGCCGAAGCGATCGAGCACCTTCTGGCGCCCCACCCGAGCGATCGTCCCGGGGGCGCGCGCGAGCTTTTGCGGCTCTTGGGTTCTTCGGGAGTGCCGGGACCGTTCACCGGTGATTCGCGTTTCGCTCCGCTCGGGCGCGAACGGACCTTCGACGACCTGCTCGTTGCCTCGAGCGAGCGCGTGCGCTACCTCGTTGGCCCGAGCGGGATCGGAAAGAGCCATTTGGCTCGCGCGCTGGTGACGGCGGCGCTTCTGCGGGGCCGGCCGGCGCGCCTGCTCGCGTTCGGGGATGACCACCATGCGCCGCTCGATGACCTGCTCGCGTTCTTGCGCGGCGACCCTTCGCGCTCGCCATTTCGCGAGCAAATGTCCGAGGTGCCGCTCCTGCTCGTTCTCGACGATCTCCATCGCGCTCCGCTGGAGCTCGTGGCGGCCCTCGACCTTTACCGGTGCCGCGTCGATTCGCCGCGGATGCTCGACGTGATCGCCGCGGCGCGGGAAGCACCGTCCGGTGCGTGCACCACCGAGCTCGAACCGTTCGACGATGAGCAGATGACGGCGCTCGTGCGCGAGCTCGGCGTCAGCGACCCGACGACGATCGACGAACTGCTCCGATCGGCAGTCGGCATTCCGGGCTTCGCGGTCGCTTGGCTCGGCAGGATTCCGCTGACCAGGGCTGCCGTCGTCGATCGTGTCAAATCGCTGTCGCCCGCCGCGGTCGAGGCGCTCGCCGCCGTGGCGGTGGCCGGTGGTAGCCTGAGCGACGGCATTTTCCGCGCGGTCATGGGCGAAAACTCCGACCTCGCCCTGGGCGAGCTTTTTGGGGGGGCCCTCCTCACCCGCGCCGCCCTCCCTCACCCGAGCTACGCTCTGACGGCGCCGCACGCGGTCGCGGAGCTCGCCTCGGCGATCGGCGATTTCGAGATCGTCGATCGGGTGGCGGCCGTCGTGCTCGAATCGCCATCAGCGACGACCGCCTCGCTCGTCGCCCTCGCGCATGCGCAAAATCCGGCTTCGCGCCGCACGGAGCTCCTGCACCGCGGGGTGGCGCGCGCGAGAGAACAGGGCCTTCGCGAGGCGGAGATGGATCTCTGCTTCGCGCTCGCCGCCGATGCTTCCGAACGCACCCCGGATCTGTTGCTTCGGTTGGAGAGGTTGACCCGCGACACCGGGCGAGTCGGCCTTCACCCGCAGGTCTTGGCCTGGCTCGATGAGGTCGGGACACGCGATGCGAAGATCGCTCCGCTCGCGTGGCGGCGCAGCGCCGAAGCCAAGGCAAGAGCAGGGCAGCACACCGCCGCCGCCGACCTGGCGCAGCGGGCCGTCGCATCGGCCGTCGACCAGGGCGACACGGCGGGTGAAGCACTCGCGCGCGCGACGCTCGGCGTCGTCGCGCTCTACCGAGCGGAGTGGATCGAAGCGGAGCGCGCGCTGTCACGAGCGCGCCGCCTCATGCCGCCCGACTATCCCGACCAGGAGGAGCGCGCACGGCTCGAGCACAATTTCGGTGTGGTCGCGCTCTATCGCGGCCGCGCCGCCGAAGCGAGAGAGGCTTTCGTGCGCTCGCTGGGCATGAAACGTGAGCTCGGCGATCGATCCGGCGTTCGCGCGTGTCTTCTCAATCTCGGCCTCGCGCTCGCCAAGCTCGGACGCTTGGACGAGGCCGATGGTGCGCTGCGCGAAGCGGTGCTTCTCGCCGAGGCGCTCGGCCAGACAGGTGGTCTGGCTTGGTGTCTCGCCGCTCGCGCGGACGTCGAAGTCCGACGGAAAAATGCCACCGCCGCAGAGCGATGGATCGCCGAGGCTCGAGCGCTCGGCGAAGCGATACCCGCGGCCGTTCGAGCGGATCTCATTCTGCTGTCGGCCAGCGTGAGGCTACTGGAGGGAGATGGTTGCCTCGCTCTCGCGGCTCTCGACGACCTCGACGCACGCTTGCGCGAGGAAGATCCGCTGGTCGATGCGCGAGCGATGGTCGCCGAAGCTCGCGCGTACTTGGCATCCGTTCCCGCCCCGCGCCGCCGAGCGGCGCGTGCGGCCATTCGTGCCCTGCGGCGAGCGCGGGCCGCCCATCTCCCGGAGGCAGAAGAAGAAGCCGCATCGGTCTTGCGCGCTGCCCGATCGGGCCGGGCGGCGACACGTGCCGCGAAGCGCTACCATGGTGCCATGACGACGGAGGCACAGCCGGCGGCCGAGGACGCACTCTGGGCATGGCTCCGTTCCTCCGGCGGAGACATTCCGGTGTCCGACGCGGGATTCGAACTGGCTCGTCTGTCCGTTCAGCAGGGGCAGGCCGAGCGCGGGTTCGTTGCGCTCTTCGACGCGTCGGGCGAGGTCGCGGTGGCATGGGGCGCCGACATCGATGGGCTTCCCATCGCCGAAGCGCTTCAGCGCCTCCCGATGGACGAGCTGCGCATCGCCCTGCGTAAACCGAACGCGGTTTATTTCCGTGATCTCACAACACCTCTCGGCGCGGGCTCGCGTCTCGCGGTAGCGAGCGGCGAGGCAAAACTTCGCGCGGTCGTGGTCCTCGAGCACCGAACGCGCCACGACTGCTTCGACGGGCTCCCCGCCCACCTTCCGACTCGGTGGGCCACCTTGGCCGGTTTGTTGGCGCGCATTTATCGGGAGGTGCCTCCCCACGCAGACGACGCGGTAACCGCTGTCGGTGCTTCCGAACGCTCGGCCCTGTCCGTACCGCGGGCCGAGGATTCGACGACATCTTTCCCATTGCGCAAGCCGCGCCGCTCGTTTCCGGGCATTCTGGGAAAGGCCGATTCCTTGCAGCGCGCGTTGGCTCAGCTCGACACCGCCATCGATTCGGATCTCCCCGTGCTCATCGTCGGCGAGACCGGCACCGGCAAAGAGCTCTTCGCGCGCGCGCTTCACGAGATGGGGCCTCGAGCGCGCTTTCCCTTCCTCGCGGTCAATTGCGGCGCGGTTCCCGAGTCCCTTTTCGAGGCGGAGTTTTTCGGCCATGCGCGCGGGTCGTTCACCGGCGCCGACCGTGCGCGCCCCGGCCTGTTGTCGCGCGCGGAGCGTGGGACGCTGCTGCTCGACGAGGTCGGCGAGCTGCCCCCCAGCCGCCAAGCGTCCTTGCTCCGCGCGGTCGAAACCCACAAGTTCCGGCCGGTGGGGAGCGACGAAGAGCGATCGTTCCACGTGAGGATCGTGGCTGCGACACATCGCGATCTCGGGCGCGCGGTCGAGGAAGGGCGCTTTCGCCGGGATCTCTTGTTTCGGCTCAACGTCATCGAAATTCGAGTGCCGCCGCTGCGCGATCGGGAAGGGGACATCGCCGCGCTCGCGGGTCACTTTCTCGAGAAGGCCGGATCCTCTGCGCAGCTTTCGAAGCGCGCGCTGGAAGCCCTCAGCAGCTATTCTTGGCCGGGCAACGTGCGGGAGCTCGAGCATCACATGCAACGTCTGGCCGCGCTCTCGCCCGACGTGATCGAGCGCGAGATGTTGCCGCGTGAGATCCGCGCCGCCGCACGCGGCTCGCAACGACGGACGGCGCCTCGGAACCCCGAGCAGGAGCGAAGGGAAGTCGAACGCGCTCTCGCTTCAGCAGGGGGCAATATCAGTCATGCCGCCGAACGTCTCGGCGTCACCCGTCACGGCTTGAAGAAAAGGATGGTACGCCTCGGCATGCGCAAGGCAGGCAAACGATGAGAAAGGGTACGACTCTCGTTGCTTGCGCTTGCTGCGTACTGTCAGCTTGTGGCTCGAACGATGCCAGCCTTCTGCCCGCTTCGGACGCTGCCACCGCCCCCAGCGATCAGCGCGTGCAGCCGTCGCCGGACCGTCAGGACGACGTTCATCAGGGCACCGACAGCGCCGGTGAAGCTTCCCTTGGGGGTTGTCCGGCCAACATCGGCGGCATCGCCATCGACGAACACGAGCTCGCCGGCTATCCCCCCTACGCGATCGACGGCTGTACCCTCGTTTACGTGTCGCGACCGCCGGAAGCAGGAACGGCCGGCGATCTCGTCGTACGCGATCTGGTCAATGGAATCGAGACGACGTTGGCCACCGCGGCCGAGTTGCCCCGCCGTCCGACGCTGGCCGGCCCGGTGGTCGCCTGGGAGGCGACCGTCGACGGCCGGCCGGTGGTGCATCTTTCGTACGCGGGCGAACGGCGCACGCTCAAAGGGGCGTTCGATCACGCCGGAGAGCCCCGGGCGGAGAGCGACGGCATCGTGTTCACCGCTTGGCTGACCGCCGATCCCTCCGGGGATACCGACGTGTTGCTCTATCTTCCAGCCACCGAAGAGATCATTCCGATTGCAACCGGCCCTTCGCAGCAGCGCTTTGCCGACATCTCACCCACTCACATCGCGCTGACTGACTTCAGTGAGGATCCCGATGGCCGCTACGATGGCAACAACGAGGATCTCGCCGACATCTTCGTTTACGATCGAACGACTCGCGAGCTGGTTCGAAGAGCCATGCCGGGCACCAAAGAGGCATTTCCGATGCTGCCGTCGGCCACGGCTCTCGCCTATCTGCACTGGAACTGGGTGGATGTGCACCCTGAGCCGAAGCTTGCCGGCTATCGTTTGAGGATTGGTTCGACGACTGGGGACGTCCAAGGCGATAAAGAGATCGCGTCCGTCGTCGCCTACGCCCCGCCGTACATTCGTCCGGCGGCGCGGTACGGAACCGTCGAGTGGGTCGCTTCTCCCTCGGGCGCGTATACCTTCTGGCGCGCGGCCGCCGACACGTCGTGGACGCCGGTTGCGGTAGAAGGCCTCTCGACGGTGCGAATCTATGCTCCCGCACCCACGCAGCGTTTCACCGTACTCGCGACGCGCTCCACCCTGCAAGACGTGGCTCGCCTGACGGCAGTGTCCCGCTGACTCCAGAAGAACTTCTGGAGATCGATCGTGTGACGTATGCTCGACGCCTCGGCCCAAATACGCTCGCCGCGCCGATCGGCATACTTGCATAGCATTACTGTGTCAGATCCTCGCTACCAGATCGTTGCATCGGAGCAGCCATACTCCCACAAAAGTACTGACCGACCAGGCGGAACTGGCTCTCGGCGAAGCCGCAGAGGCGAGGCCTGACGGCCATTCCGGTCTGACCCGCAGCTCCGACGGCCTCGCCGTAAGTTACGTGGCCACCTCGCGGAAATTGCCGATCGTGATCTGTCATAGGCAAGATTTGACCCAGTAGTGATAGGGAGAAGTCATGAGAAGGATCTCCAGTTCGGGTGTACTGATTCCTGTCGTGTTGTCGATGATCCTGGTGGCATGTAGCTCGGACGACGGAAGCGAAGGAAACGATGACTGCACACAGGGATGCGCAAAAGCAGATGTTCTCCATTGCGCGAACGAAGTCGCAGGGAGGTGCGCGAGCGAGTGCCAGCAGCTCAACATGA
>DASWDH010000159.1:0-18577 GCA_036395495.1 Polyangiaceae bacterium | reverse complement strand
CGCCAACGGGATGCCCTCGGTCAAGCAGCGCCTTTGGTCGTTCGTGTGGACCGACCGCAAAGCCACCGCTCCCACGGGCAACAAACTACGTCCGCTGCGCGGCGGCATCACCGCGCTCGTCGGGGGACTGGTCGCCTTTCTCTTGATGTCGATCGAGGCGCAATTCCGATGGGGCGTCCCCGTCGGCATCGCGGCCATCTTCGTCGCGAGCGTCGGCGTGCTCGACTTTTTCGGCACGTTCGATGATCCGGACGAGCGAGTCGCCAACCGCGTCCAGCTGAAGAACCTCGAGCGCCCGCTGCTCGGGATGGTCGCCTCGTTCATCGCGACGATGTTCTTCATCGGAGTGACGGTAAAGGGACGCCTTCCCATTGCGGCGGCCGGGGTGCTGGTGACCGTTTCGTTCGTCGCGCTCATCGTCTCGGTCTTCCAAACCGGCGTGGCGCTCGGTCCTTTCGCGCTCGATGAAAACGGCGAGCCGCGCCCTCTCTGGAAACGGCACGGGTTCTGGGTGGTGTTCGCCGGCACGCTCCTTTATTTGCCGATGGCGGGGAGCTACTCGCTCTCCGATCCTTGGGAGACGCATTACGGCGAGGTGGCGCGCGAAATGCTCGCCCGCAACGACTGGATCTCGACCTGGTGGGCACAGGACGGCTGGTTCTGGTCGAAACCGGTGCTCGACTTCTGGATGCAAGCGCTGGCGATGGGAATCTTCGGCGTCGATTATCGGCCCGGGCAGATGCTGGCCAGCGCGCACACCGGGCGGACGCCTTGGCCCGAATGGGCCGTGCGGATGCCGGTCTTCATTCTGACCATCCTGGCGCTCTACGTTCTCTACAAGGGGGTCGCCAGAGTCTACGGGCGCCGCACGGGCATGGTCGGCGCGCTGATTCTCGCCACCATGCCGCAGTGGTACCTGCTCGCCCACCAGACGATCACCGACATGCCGCTCGTGGCGTGCCTCTCGATTTCCATGGGGCTCTTGATGATCGGGATGCACACCGATCCGGAGCACAAGGTGCGAGCGTACGAGGTGTCGGTCTTCGGCAAGAGCTTCCGTTTGACCGCCTACCACCTCGTTTTCGGCGTCATCTTGATGTCGGCGCTGCCTCAAATTCTCTACCTCTGTTCGCGCAACGCCGAGCTGCAATGGCTTCCCAAGACGCCAGGCTTTCGCTGGCATTGGGACGAGTTTTGGTCGGGTTCCAAGGGCAACTGCGGGCTGCCCGGCAACGAGGCCTGCAATCCACAGAAGCCCGTCTATGCACAGTTTCAGCCCGCGCTGCAGGGCCTCATGTGGTCGATCGTCCTCGGAGTCGTCCTCTATTTGAACTGGGGTGAACGCCGAGCCCAGCGACTCTATTTCTTGGCGGCTTGGTATTTCGCGGCGGTGGCCACGATGGGCAAAGGCCCTGCAGGGATCGGTCTACCGTTGTGCGTCACGTTCACGTACATCGCTGCCACCCGCAAATGGCAAAAGCTTCTCTCGCTGGAGATTTTGAGCGGGCTTCTTCTCATCGCCGCCGTCGCGATCCCCTGGTACCTCGCGATGTACGTGCGTCATGGTCAGCCGTTCACAGACAGGCTGATTTTTCACGACATGTACAAGCGCGCGATGACCCACGTGCACGACACCAACGAGGGCGACGACGTCAGCTTTCGCTTTTACATTTGGCAGCTCGGCTACGCTCTTTTTCCTTGGACCGGGCTGGTGGCGGCGGGGCTCGTGTGGTGGACGCGAAGGCGCGACGACGCGGCGGGCGGTCAGGGAGACGTTTCGGTCTTTCTCGCGATGTGGTTCGTGTTCGCGTTTGGCCTGTTCACCGCCATGCTCACGAAATTCCACCACTATATCTTTCCGGCCGTGCCACCGGCAGCGATGCTGACCGGCATTCTCGTCGATAGGATGCTCGGCGAAGGCAGCCTCGCCCAACCCGGTCGAACGACTCTCTCGCTTGGTTCTCTTCGACTGGGACCGCTGCCGAATCAGCCGGTGTACTTCGCAGGATTGGGACTCGGAGCACTCTCTCTTTTTTACGGGTGCAGCCGACTCTTCCCAGGGTGGATCAGCGGTTTCGTGCCTGAGCACGGAACGGTGACGTCGGGGCGTCCCCCGTCATTCGTCGTGGCAGCGGCCTACATTCTGCTCGGGCTTGCCGTGGCGGTTTTCGTAGCCTGGAAGTTCGGGCGCTCCTCCGACGAGCCCTCTCGAGGTGCCGGGGCAGATGATCCTCGACGGCGACACGAAGACCTCATGCTGGGAGGCGTCGGAGTGGCCGCGGCTGTCGTCGTAGGCCTCGTTGGGCGAGACCTCGCGGCCAGGTCCGACGCCAGCGACGTGACCGGCCAGGCTCGGCTCATCCATCTTTTTACTTACAACTACCGGCGCCAGTGGCCGGACACGCTCGACTGGAGTGGCGTGTTGGCCGGCTTTGCCGTCTTCGCGACGGCGCTCTGCCTCTTTTTGGTCATCGCGCGAATCCGGCGGCACGTGACCGTCCTGCTGATCGCTACCTCGCTCATCTGGGCGGTGTGGGGACTCGACGTCTACCTGGTCAAGGCGTCGCCTCACTGGGGCCAGCGCGAGGTCCTCGAAGCGTATTACAAGCTGCGCGGCAATACCGAGGAGCCGATCATGGCGTACCAGATGAACTGGAAGGGGGAGAATTTCTATACCGGCAACCGCATCCCCGCATTCGTCTCCAGCGGCGCTAGCTTCACCAACTATCTCAAAGCGCAGCAGGAGAAGGGCATCAAGACCTTTTGGTTCGTGACCGAGCACAGCCGGACGAGCGCGCTTCGCAACGAAGCGGGCAATCCCCGGGTTTTCGAGCAGGTGACTGACAAGCGGTTGAACAACAAGTTCTGCCTGCTCAAAGCCGTGTTCGACTGACGGCGCACCTGAGATCCTGAACATCGACGCCGAACGGGTGACCGTGCGCCTCGCGGATACGATGAAGCTCGACTTCGACGCCGACGGCGAATACGTGGCGATGCGCTGCAGGTAAGTCGATCTATCATTACTGCGTCAGATCCTCGCTGCCAGATCGTTTCATCGGAGTAGCCACAGGCCCACATAAGTACTGACCGCACAGGCAGAACTGGCCTTCGGCGAAGCCGAAGAGGCGAGGTTTGACGGCTATTCCGGGCCGATGCGCAGATCCGACGGTCTCGCCGTATTTTAAGTGGCCGACGCGCCGCAATGGCTGATCGTGATCTGTCATCGCCAAAGTCTGACGTAGTAATGCTATCGGCGACGACGCGCCAACTCGACGAGCTGAACGCTGTGGCCCTGGCCGATGCCGAGCGCGGCCGCGGCCGAGTCGTCGCGCGCCGCGATCTCGAGAAGACCGTAGCCGCCGAACACGAGCACGAGCTCTCCCTTTCGGGCGGCTCGGTAGCTTTTCGAGAGGGTTGCCAGGCTGACAGGGCCGGCTTCAAGCTGGGGACGGCGCAGGGACTGCCAGTGCGCGGGTTCGAGGCTGGTGACGAGGTTGCCGAATCGATCGACCGAGACGATCTCGGCCCGATACCCACGCGCCGTCGCTTTTGGCTTCGGCCAGGCGAGACGCACGATGCTCGATTGGCGAGGGCCGAGTTCCTCGAGAGAAACGCCGCAGGCGAGGTGCGCGGCCGCGGGGGCGAACACGTCGCGCCCGTGAAACGTATTCGAGCGCTGCGCCAGCAGGTAGGAGCCACGCCGCAAGATCACGGCAGGGCCGCGCCTGGCGGCCAGGCTCAGCACGCCATTGTCGGGCCCCACGAAAAGGTGCCCTTCGGCGCGGAGCGCGAGAGGAGCACGCGACGTGCCGACACCGGGATCCACGACCGCTAGGTGCACGGCGCCTCGCGGGAAATAGCGGAAGGAGCGCTCGAGAAAGAATGCAGCGGTTCGAATGTCCTGCGGAGGGACGTCGTGGCTGATGTCGATGACGTTGGCGTCGGAACAGATACCGGCAATGACGCCCTTCATGGTGCCCACGTACGGATCGGCAGTGCCGAAATCGGTGAGCAGCGTAATGACGGGGCGATGGCTCACGGGGCAGCGGCGACCGCGAAGTGGCGCTCCAGCGCGTCGAGTAGTCCTGAGACCGTGTACTCTTCCGCACAGACGTCGATGCGCAGCCCGAGCTCGCGCGCCGTCTCGGCGGTCACCGGTCCGATGACCGCAATCGTCGCCCGGTCGAGCAGCTCGCGCGCGCGCGGGCCGAGGGCGGCGGCGAGCTCGCGCACCGTCGAGCTCGATGTAAAGGTGACCGCGTCGATGTTTCCGTTCTCCAGCTCGGAGCTGAGCGCTTCGATGGCGGCGCGGGGAGCGGGCCGGGTTTCGTAAGCGGCTACGACATCGACTTCGAAGCCCGCGGCGCGCAGCGCGGTAGGGAGCGCGTCGCGGGCCACGAGAGCGCGCAGAATGAGAACTCTCGGTTGGGGCCGGCTCGCCCGATGTCGGGAGAGCGCGTCGGATATGGACGCGGCGAGCCCCTCGCCCCGAAATTCCTTGGCGACCACGTCGGCGATGAGCCCGCGGCCAGACAGCGCTGCCTCGGTTCCCGGACCAATCGCGGCCACGAGAGCGCGGCCAAACGCCCGCCCGTCGCGCCTCGAACGCGACAGCGCGTCCATCACGCGGTCGACCCCGTTCGCACTGGTGAAGGCGACGAGGTCGTAGGCATCGAGCGATGTCAAAGCCTGCTCGAGCGCGGCCGGATCGGGCGGAGGGGCGATCGCGATGGCCGGCACGACGACCGCCTCCGCACCGCGATCGCGAATCTCTCGCGCGGTCTCCTCGGCTTGGTGCTCGGGCCTCGTCACCAGAATCCGCTTGCCGAAGAGCGGCTGTTGGTCGAACCATCGCATCCGGTCGCGGAGCTTGGCCACGTGACCAATGACGACGACGGCGGGATTGGCCACGCCCGCGTCGATGGCGCGCTCGGTTATATCGGCAATGGTTCCTTCCACGACGCGCTGGCGCGGCCAGGTGCCCCACTGCACGACGAGCACCGGCGTCTTCGGATCGCGACCGTGCGCGACCAGCGCGCTCGTGATCTCGCCGAGCCGCTTCATGCCCATGATGACGCAGAGAGTCTGGGTAGCCGTGGCTAGCTTCGACCAGTCGTGGGCCGTCCGTTCTTTGCCCGGGCTCTCGGTGCCGGTAATGAAAGCAACGCTCGACGACAGATCGCGGTGGGTGAGCGAGATGCCGGCGTACGCGGCCGCGGCGGTCGGCGATGGAACACCCGGAATGATCTCGAAGGGCACCTTCGCGCGCGCCAGCGTCTCGACCTCTTCCGCCCCGCGAGCAAATAGCAGCGGGTCGCCCCCCTTCAGGCGCGCCACGATCTTCCCGCTCTGGGCGAGCTCGACGAGCTCGGCGTTGATGGCCTCCTGCGAAAAGCTATCCTCGCCGTAGCGTTTGCCTACGCTGCGAAGCAGCGCGCCCCTGCGCGCGTACTGTAGGAGCGCGGGGTGAGCCAGGGCGTCATAGAGGACCACGTCCGCGCGCCCGAGCGCCCGCAATCCGCGCACTGTGATGAGACCGGGATCACCGGGGCCTGCGCCGATGAGGTAGACCTTGCCCGCCACGGCGGTCACATTAGCACTCCTCGCGTATCCTCGAGCGCCCACCGGGAGCGGTCTGCGGAGTACGGCGAGGTTGTGCTATGCCTTGGCCATGCCCTTTCCCGTCGTTCGCCCCCGGCGCCTGCGACAAACGGCGGCCATCCGAGCGCTCGCACGCGAAACGGCGCTCGAGCCGGGAGATCTCGTCTATCCGCTCTTCTTCTCGGCCACGCTGAAGGAGCCGCGGCCGGTGACGACGATGCCGGGCGTCTACCAGCTTCCGGTGAGTGCCGCGGCCAAAGAAGCACGGGAGGCGGCGCAGCTCGGGTTGGGCGGCGTCCTCTTGTTCGGGCTTCCCAAAACCAAAGATGCGGACGGGAGCTCCGCGTACGATCCACAAGGACCGGTACCGCTCGCGGTCACCGCGATGAAAGACGCGGTTCCCGATCTTCTCGTCATCACCGACGTATGCGTCGACGAGTACACCGACCATGGCCACTGCGGGATCCTGCGCAAGAACCGGCGCGGTATCATGGAAGTGGACAACGACGCGACGCTCGAGGTGCTGGCGAGGGCCGCTGTCGTGTACGCGAAAGCGGGAGCCGACGTCGTCGCGCCGAGCGACATGATGGATGGGCGCGTCGGGCGTATTCGCGCCGGGCTCGACGGTGAGTCCCTGACCGAAACGGCCATTCTGTCGTACGCGGTGAAGTACGCCTCGTGCTTCTATGGCCCGTTCCGCGAAGCAGCCGAGTGCGCCCCGAAGTTCGGCGATCGCGCGGGCTACCAGATGGATCCCGGCAACGCACGCGAAGCCCTGCGCGAAGCGGCGCTCGACGAAGAAGAGGGGGCCGACCTCTTGATGGTCAAGCCCGCGCTCGCGTATCTCGATGTCATCGCCAAGCTGCGCGCATCGAGCCACCTGCCGCTCGGCGCGTACAACGTGAGCGGCGAATATGCGATGGTCAAGGCGGCCGGCGCGTCGGGCATGATCGACGAGAAGCGGGCCACGCTGGAAGTCCTTACCTCGATCCGGCGCGCCGGAGCTGACTTCATTCTTACCTATCACGCCAAAGATGCGGTCAAGCTGCTGCGATAGGCGCGGGTGGCGCAGGGCAGTCGCCGTCGCCGCGCTGGCGAGCGTCGCATCATTCGCGCCCCTCGGGTGCGGCGCTGCTTGTGATACGTCCGATGACGGTAATCCACCCGAGCGCTACGCGGCGGGGCATGCGAGTGGCGGTACCTACGAGTCGTCTCCCTGGGGGGGACCCCTGCTTCCCTTCCCCGGTGGCAAGCAGTACGAACTCGAGCACCACTTGGGATTCGCACCCGCCGGTGTCCATATCTACTTCGGCTTCGGGAGCGCGGAAGCAGCACTTTCCCCATGCGCCGGCAATTCGTGTGTCATTCGCCACGTCGACGATCAACTCATCTGGATTCAGAACGACACGTGCGCCGAGTTTTCGGTGCGCGTCGTTGCGTGGGGCAATGTGACTACCGACGCAGCAGCGACGCTCGATGCGGGCAACGAAGCAGGCTCTTCTCTCGATGCTCCGCTCGCCGAAGGCGCGAGCGCGGCGGGCGACGCGAGCACTCCGGATTGATCGATCGAATCGTCTCGGTCCTTCGATAAGGAGAAATCTCGAAGGGATTTCCGTTCGTGGTCCATTAGCAGGTGTCGAAGAACGACAGCTGTTTTGATGAACGGATTTTTTCGATGAGAGCCGTCGTGACCACACTGGACAATTCCCCTCTGCCAATAACAGTCGAACGGCCGTTGCCGGACGCAAGTGTGTGACTTACGCTTGCCCGGTCTTATCGAGCCGAACGGCCCATAACATGAAAACAACGCCCGCCAGCGATCCTGTGGCCGTTCTTCCGCTCGACGCGAGAGGCCAGCAGCCGAGGCATGGGGGAGTGTCCTGGCGACATGTGGTGGCGGGGGGCGCGTGGATTTTGGTTGCGGCCGCGTGCGGTTCGTTCGGTTCCAGCGAGTCATCGGGCCTGGGGCGCGACGGCGTGTTGGAGAACGTCTGCACCTGGAGCAGCGGGCAATGCTACGACGACGAGTACTGCGACGCCCCCGATTGCACCTCACAAGGCGTCTGCAAGCCGCGCCCCGAGCTCAAGGCCGGCGAACCCGAAAACTGGGCCTGTGGATGCGACGGCGTCACCTATTGGAGCGTTGCTTATGCCAACTCCATCGGGATGACCGCGCCGACCGTCGGTCAATGCGGCGGTCAGTGCAGCTGCGGCGCCGTCAAACCGGCCGCCCCGCGGCTCTGCTCGTCCAGCTCACGTTGCCCGAACGGCACGCATTGCGGCGGCACGTCGTCTTGTAACGGCGCTTCCGGAACGGCGGCGAAGTGCTTCGGGTGGCCGCTCAATTCGGTCTGCTCGACCACGGCACTTATCGGCTTCAAATCGTGCGATGGAACGGGCGGCTGCATGACCGAGTGTCAGGCCGTGAAGAACGGAAAATCCTACTCCATGACGCAGATCGGCTGCCAGTAGCGCCCCTGCTCACGCTACCGAGCTTCGCTCGGCATCCTGGGTCGACTTGAGACGGTAGAGCTTCGCGTACAAGCCGTTCTTCGCGAGGAGCTCGTCGTGCGAGCCTTGCTCCACGACGTGTCCATTGCTCAAGACGACGATGCGATCGACCGCTCGTATCGTCGACAGGCGATGGGCGATGATGAGCGCCGTGCGGCCCTCCATCAGCACGCTGAGCGCGCGCTGCAGGCGCGACTCGGTATCGCTGTCGACGCTCGCCGTCGCCTCGTCGAGAATGAGGATCGGTGGATTCTTGTAGAGCGCGCGGGCGAACGCGATGAGCTGTCGCTCGCCTGCCGAGAAATTGGCGCCTCGTTCGTCCACCTTCGCGTCGAGTCCCCCTTCGCGCCGCGCGAAGAGATCGAGACCGCTCACGCAGGCGAGCGCCTCTTCGACCTTCGCTCGATCGGGGACGACGTCTCCTACGGCCACATTGGTGACGATGGTGCCCGGAAAGAGATAAACGTCTTGGGGGACCACCGCGAATTGCCTGCGCAGCTGCACTCGCTCGTAGCTTTGCACGTCGCGACCCAAGACCCGCACCATGCCCGCCGTCGGTTCGTAGAGGCGCAAGAGGAGCGAGGCGATCGTCGTCTTGCCCGAGCCCGTCGCGCCGACGATGGCGATCTTTTCGCCCCTTTTCGCAGAAAGGGTGATCTGGTGGAGAACCGGAACGCCCGGCTTGTACTCGAAATCGACGTGGTCGAGCTGAAAAGCGAGCTCCCTTTCCTCTACCGGCACGACCTCGATGCCCGGCATTCGGAGGTTGGCCGGCGCGTCGGTTTCGGTATGGTCGAGAAGCTGAAAAACGCGTTCGGCGCCGGACATCGCGCTCTGCATCAAGGTGTAGCGCTGCGACAAGTTCGATATGGGCTCGAAGAATTGTCGGATGTAAGCAATGAAGGCCACCACGGTTCCGATGCTGGAAGCCCTCATGCCGGCGGCGACGAGAATCAGCGCCACGCACATCGAGCTCACCATGTCGATCGCCGCGTCGAGCGTCGCCTCGAACTTGATCGATCGGAAATTCGCATCGCGGTACGCGCGATTGGTCTCGTCGAACTCCTGGGAAGCCGCCTGTTCGCGGCCGAACGCTTGGACGATCGCCATCCCCGAGACCTGCTCGTTCAAAAACGCGTTGAGCCGCGCGGTCTTGGTGCGGATGTCGCGGTAGGCCTTGCGCGATCCATGACGAATCGCATTGACGAACAGCGCCACCGGGGGAAGCGCAGCAAAGGCGATGAGCGACAGCCGCCAGTCGAGCAGCAACATCATCGCCACGATCCCGAAGAGCCGCACCAGATCGCCCACGGCATTGAGCGCACCCGAGGCGAAAAGCTCATTCACCGCGTCGACGTCGTTGGTCACCCGAGTGACGAGCCTACCGATCGGCTGTCGATCGAAAAAACCGAGCCGCAGGCCATGCAGAAAACGGAAGACGTGGGCGCGCAGGTCGGCCATCGCGCGGGCCCCCGCCATCTGCATCGAGTAGATCTGAACGAAGCTGAGGCTCTGCTCGACGACGACGACGGCGAGAAGCAGCCACGCGCCCTTCACCATCGCTTGCGGATTTCGGGCGATCGATCCCGCATCGATGATCGATCGCATGATGAGAGGCCGCACGAGCGATGCGGCCGCAGTCAGGAACAAAAGGCCGAGCGCTAGATAGAGACCGCGCGCGTGAGGACGCACGAAAGGCCACAGCCGGGCCACGAGCCGCGCGTCGTACGCTTTGACGATGTCGGCTTCCTCGTGGAACTCGCGCAGGACTTCTTCGGTACGCCGGGTAGGCGTCGTTTCGGAGAGGTCAGCCAACACCTCTTCGATCGCGGGTCGAGGGGCGATCTTGGCCTGGCTCATGCCGCTCCCGCCGAAGCTGCCGCCGCCTCGCGCTCGCCGAGAGTGACGATCTCTCCCTCGAGGCGTTGCTCTTCGGCGAAGCGCGCATAAAGGCCCCCCTGCCGGAGGAGCTCGTTGTGCGTTCCGTGGGCGACGACATGCCCTCCGTCGAGCACCACGATCTGATCGCAACGTTGGGCCGCCGCCACGCGGTGCGTGATGAGCAGGATCGTCCGGCGCTCGGCCTCGCGCTGGATGGTATCGAGAATGGCCGCTTCCGTACGGGCATCGACGGCCGAGATCGGATCGTCGAGCACCAATACCTTCGGCTGCCACATGAGGGCGCGCGCGAGTGCGATGCGCTGCTTCTGCCCCCCGGAAAGCTGAACCCCTCGCTCCCCGACCACGGTGTGGAATCCGTCGGGCAGACGGAGCGTCTCTTCGAGCACTTGCGCGTCTTTGGCGCGCGAGCGGATCCGTTGCTGGGCTTCGGGTGTGTCGGTGTCGTCGAGGCTGAAGCCGATGTTGCGGGCCACGGTGGTGGAAAACAGAAACGAATCCTGCTGCGCGTAGCCAATCGCCTGGCGCACCACCTCGAGCGGAAGATCACAAACATCGATGCCGTCGAGAAAGATCGTGCCCCGCGGCGCGGGCAAGAGGCGCGGCAAGAGAGAAGCCAAAGTCGACTTGCCCGAGCCGGTTCGCCCGACGAGCGCCAGCGAGCCACGAGCCGGAATACGGAACGATACGCCATCGAGCACGAGCGGAGCGTCGTCTCGATAAGAGAAACAGAGATTTCGCACTTCGAGCTCGCCTCGAACTGGGGCCTCGGGTCTGCGCGAGCCGTCCACCACGTCCGGCTGGGCTTGGAAGATCTCCTCCAAACGCGTGTAGGCGGCACGCCCTCGCGCGATCATTCCCACCACGAATCCAAGAGCCATGAGGGGCCACGCCAGACGCTGCATGGCCCAGAACATGGCCACGAACCCGCCCGGCGTAATCTCGTCGACGAGGACGAGATGCCCGCCATACCAGAACACGATGACGAGACCCACCGCGCTGAGTGATTGGGTGACCGGCATCATCGAGCCACGCAGCCGCGCGAGGGCCAGGCTGCGATCGAGGTAGGCTTCGTTGACCTTCTGAAAAGATGCGACTTCGACGTCTTCCAGGGCGAAGCTCTTGACCACGCGCATCCCGGCCAGACTCGCCTGCACGCGGTCGCTCATTTGACCGAGCACCGCTTGATTACTCCGGGTCAACGAAAACATCGATTTCGAAAACCGCCGGGTGACGAGCATGAGAACGGGCAGCGTGGCGAGGGAAGCCAAGGTGAGCTTCACCGAGATGGAGAGCGCGATCGTGAGGGCGCTGGCCAGGGCGAACACCGTGTTGACGGAGTTGAGCACACTGAACCCGAGGAGCAGACGGACCTGCGTGAGGTCGTTGGTAGCGCGGCTCATGATTTCGCCGGAAGGCATCTTGCGGTAGAAGGCGGGCCCCAGAAGGTGCAGCCGATCGAGCAAGGCGTGGCGGAGCTCGTATTCGATGTCTCTGCCGCCATTGAAGATGAGCACGCGAGACAGGACCCGCACACCCATCGCGACGACGGGCACGATCGCGAGGAGAATTCCCACCGTGAGCGCACGCTTTTGATGGCCACCGATGGCCATGTCGACGCCGTACCAGAGCCCACGGTCGAACGCGTAGGTGAGCGTCTGGTAGACGGCGAGCAGGGCTGTGCCGAGCAGGTAGGACTTTGCGTGACGCCGAAATTGCGCCAACAAGCCAGTGGGGATGGGAGCGTCTTTCATTTGTGGTGCGTGCGGCGGGACGAACGGCTCTTCTTAGAACGAGCGGGGGTGGGGCGCACGTCGCCGCTCGGGGCGGATGCCAATCTCCGGTGGGAACTCTGGAGCGAAGGCCGGACGAGGTCGCGGGCAGGACCGAGATTTTCCAAAAGAACACGGGCCGATAGCAGACCGAGCGTCACGCGTGCGCCCCCCCGACCGTCCAGTTCGCTGATCACGCCGACTCTTCCCGCGAAGGGGCCTCCGAGCACGCGCACTTTGGCACCCACGTCGAGCACTGCCATAGTCATGGTTTCCTTTTAGCTTGCCACGCCCTGCCGCCACACCCCCGAAGTCCTATCGAAGCTGATCCTTGTCGCCGCGATGCTATGTAGGTAGCTACGGAAAGCCATCGTGACCCCTCCCAAATCCAAAACGAAGGCGAAATCCAAGCGACCGTCGACATCGAGCAACCGCCGGTCCTCGACGGCGCCTTCGAAAACCAACGAAACTGGGCGAACCAGCCGTAAGTCTTCCGCCCGCAGCAAAGCCGAGCAGCCAGCTCAGGAAGAATCTTCCAAAGGACGACCTTCTGCGCGCGCGCGGGGGGCGTCCGCTGCCGCTGCGGCCGAACCGCGCGCGCCAACTGAAAACACCAGCGGCACCGAAGCGGACGAAAGCGCGGCCGACGGCGAGGGCGAGGGCGAGGAAGACATCGTCGAAGCAGCGGCGGAGATCGTCGACGAAGAGGCAACGTCCGACGAACCAGTCCCTGAAGTTGCCGCGAGTGCCGGCTCGCTGACGCGGCTCGACCCGATGCAGCAGTACCTTCGTGAGGTACAGCGACATTCGCTTCTCAGCCCGGAAGACGAGCACGCGTTGGCCGTCAAATACGTGGGGACTGGCGACGTGGCCGCGGCGGCGCGCCTGGTGACGGCGAACCTGCGACTGGTGGTGAAGATCGCCTACGAATACAGGCGCGCTTACAAGAACATCATGGACCTCGTGCAAGAGGGCAACATCGGTCTCATGCAGGCCGTGAAGCGCTACGACCCCTACCGCGGGGTCAAGCTTTCCTCGTATGCCGCCTGGTGGATCCGAGCCTACATCTTGCGGTTCATTCTGAACAACTGGCGGCTCGTGAAGCTCGGCACGACCCAGGCGCAGCGCAAGCTCTTTTTCAACCTGAACAAGGAAAAAGCGCGGCTGGGTGCGATGGGTATCGAGCCCACCGCAGCCGAGATCGCGCGGCGCTTGGGCGTGGAAGAGCAAGAAGTGTCGGACATGGATCGCCGTCTTTCGTCGGGCGAGATGTCACTCGATGCGCCGGTCGGTGACACCGAGGGGCGTCCTGTCTCCCGCCTGGAGATGATGCCGACCAGTGTGAGCGGCCCCGATACGGCGGTGGCCGAGGGCGAGATTCAGGAGATGCTCCGCGCCAAGCTCGCCGATTTTCGCACGACCCTCAAAGGAAAGGACGTTCAGATCTTCGACGACAGGCTGGTCGCCGAGGACCCCCTCACGTTGCAGGAGCTGGGAGACAGGTTCGGAATCTCGCGCGAGCGGGTGCGACAGCTCGAGGCGCGTCTGACCGGCCGGCTTCGGGAGTACTTGAAGACCGAGCTCGGAGACGCGGTCGCGAGCTGAGCTCCGCCGTGAGTAGCGCGAGCACTCTCTACATCGTCGCAACGCCGATCGGCAACTTGGGGGACATCACGCTGCGCGCCGTCGAAACGCTGCGCACGGTCGACCGGGTCGTCGCCGAGGACACGCGCAGGACCCGCGGCCTGCTTGCGCACCTCGGCATCGAGAAGAAACCGCTGACTTCGCTGGAAGCCCACGCCGGGCAGCGCGAGATCGATCGCGTCGTCGACTGGCTCGTCGACGGCCAAACCGTCGCGCTGGTGACCGACGCCGGCGTGCCGGCGGTGAGCGATCCGGGATCGGCTCTGGTACAAGCTGCGGCGCGCGCGCACGTTCGCGTGGTTCCAATTCCGGGCCCATCGGCCCTCACCGCCGCCGTTGCCGCCTCGGGCATCGTGACTGGCGGTTTTCGATTTTGCGGTTTTCTGCCGCGCGGCGGCACCGCCCGCTCCGACGCTCTCACACGCATCCTGTCGACGCCCGAACCGGTCGTGCTCTTCGAGGCGCCGCAGCGCCTCGCGGCGACGCTGGCGGAGCTTTCCGAGCTCTGTCCCGAGCGGGCGCTCGTCGTGGCGCGCGAGATGACCAAGCTTCACGAAGAGTTCGTGCGCGGGACCGTGGCCGAGCTCGCGTCAGCCGCGCGCGAGTGGCTCGGCGAGATCACCCTCGTGCTCGGAGCGGACGCCGAAGCCGGCGCTGGTGTGAAGGTCAGCGATGGCGAGCTCGACGCACGCATCGATGCCGAGCTCCAGGGTGGAGCAACGGCCAAGACCGTCGCCCAGCGCGTCGCGGCATGGTCCGGCCGATCGCGGCGCGAGGTCTACGAGCGCGTGCTCGCCGCCAAAGAGCGAGCCGGTGATTGACGAATCATCGACCGCAAAGCACTACGCGCATATAGTCCCGAAAATGACGATTCGGCACAGGCGGATGTTCCAAGCTCAAGTTGCTTTTCTGCTATTCACCCTCTTCCTCCTCTACCCGGTCAAAGATGCGAGCGCCCAAACCGTTCCGCCATTTACGCTCGAGAAATTCACGGTGGCGGGTGGTGTCCGCTTCGGATCGAATGATCTGAACATCGGTCTCGGTGCGCTGGCAGGCTACACGCTCCGGCAAAACATCTACCTCGGAGGCATCTTCGACTATTGGTTCGGCACGAACCAGGAATTCACGACCTTCCCCGGCGTCACGCAGACCGCGAAGTCCAGTGCCTGGAACATTCTCGGTGCCGTAGGCTATGACTTCGGCGTCTTGCCGACCCTCGTACTTCGCCCGTATGTCGGGGCCGGCGTCCTTCACCAGGATGTCGAGGGTTGTGGGGGTGTGCTGGGAAGCCCGCCCATTCAGTGCGTTTCGGGATCGGAAACGGACGCGGCCGGCGTCTTCGCCGGGCAAGCAATGGTGCAGCTCGGCCCGGCCATTCACCTCGGCGGTGAGATCCGGTTACTCGTCTCGGACGACACGTTCGCCATCTTCGCAGGCAACATCGGCGGCGCGTTTTAGAGCGGGTCAGAAACCCCACAGATATTCCACCCGCAAGAACGTGGTGGCGTAGGCCAATACCCCCACTGGTTCGGCGGCAAAAATCGTGTGCATCCGGAGCTGCGCGCCGATCGCCCAATTGCGTTCGAGCTGATAATCGAGCCCGAGCACGAACTGCAAACCCACCGCGTTCAATGGACCGGCGCAGAGCTGGTCGCCTTCCGGCGAGAGCTTGCAGAGCTGTCCGTTCACTCGATAGCCGCCGAGAAGCAGCCCACCGTAAGGGACCGCGCGGGCGACATCGAGCGTGTAGGCAACCCCTGCACCTCCGCTCCACATGGTGACACCGGCAGTACCAGCTCCCGGATGGCGGGTAACGTCCAGCTCGACCAGCGCGTTGAAGACGTCGGACAGACCATAACCGAGATGCAATCCACCGCCGAAGCCGCTCACCGCGTTATCGTCGAAGAGACTCGCGTAGCCGCCGTCCACGCCGGCATGCCACTGACGTTCGAAAGCTTGCGCCACCGGAGCGGCGAGAAACACCAGGGCCGCTGCGGAGCACGTCGGAAGAAAGGAAGGGCGCCGGGGCACCGCGTCACCCTACATCATCTGCACGGGATCGACGTCGATCACCGCGCGGATGGGGGGGGCGATTCGCCCCTCCGCGGACCGCAGCCCGAAGAGGCTGGAGCGAAGCGGACGCCGTTCCTTCGCCCGCAACAGGACTTGAAATCGGTAGCGACCGCGAAGCCGCGAAAGAGGCGCCGGCGCCGGCCCGCGAACCTGCACCTGTCCGGCCAACACTGCGCTCGTCGCCGAAAGAGTGCGCGCGATCTCTCGGGCGGCGGCCTCGGTGCGACGCTCGTCGGGTCCGTCGATCCGGACCAGCGCGAGCCGCGCGAACGGCGGATACAGCAGCTCGCGGCGAGCCTCCAACTCGCGCTCGATGAAGCCACCCACGTCGTGTCGCGCCGCGAAACGGAGGGCGGGGTGCTCGGGGTCGCGCGTCTGGATGATCACCGTCCCCGGCCGATCGCTTCGGCCGGCTCTTCCTGCTACCTGGACGAGCATCTGAAAAGCTCTCTCCGCCGCACGGTAGTCGGGCATCGAGAAAGCGGCATCCGCATTGATGACTCCCACCAACGTGACGCGCGGCAGATCGTGTCCCTTGGTGACCATCTGCGTGCCCACGAGAATGTCCACATCACCCGCGCGCACTCGCTCGAGCACGCTCTCCGCCTTGGCCCCGGAGGCAACGTCGCGATCGAGGCGTGCCACTTTGGCCTCCGGAAATGCCTCCTCGATGGCCGATTCGAGCTTCTCGGTCCCGAGCCCTTCCAGCGAAAGGGCCGGCTTCTGGCAAGAGGGACACGCTTTGGGTAGCGCAGAAACGAAATCGCAATAGTGGCAAAGGAGCCTGCCGCCCGCTGCGCGATGAAAGGTCAGCGCGACCGAGCAGAGCCGGCAGCGCACGATGCCGCCACAAGCGTTGCAGACGACGCTGGGAGCAAACCCTCGTCGATTCAAGAACAGGATCGTCTGCTCGCGCGCGGCGAGCGTCTGCTCGATCGCGCGATGGAGGGGCGCCGATATCAGTGGGGGTCCCCCAGGAAGCGACCCGATTCGCTTGAGGTCGACGATTTCGACCTTCGGCAACGCCGCCGCCGCATGCGCGCGCTCCGGCAATTCGAGCCGCGCCAGCTTCCCGCTTCGACAAAGCATCTCCGCCTCGAGTGAAGGGGTGGCCGATCCCAAGACGGCCACCGCTCCCGCCCGATGCGCTCGTAAGAGGCTCATGTCGCGGGCGTGGTAACGCGCACCTTCTTCCTGCTTGAAGGAGCCGTCGTGCTCCTCGTCGACCACGATGAGGCCGAGGTTCTTCACCGGCGCAAAGAGTGCGGAGCGTGCGCCGATGGCCACCTGCACCGCACCATTGCGCAGCCGCCGCCACATCACGTGTCGCTCTTTTTCCTTGAGGCCACTGTGAATCACGGCAACGTCATCGCCGAATCGCGCGCGGAAACGACCCACGAGCTGCGGCGTGAGCGCGATTTCCGGGACGAGCACCAGGGCGCCTCGTCCGGCCGCGAGGCATGCGGCGATCGCGCGTAGATACACCTCGGTTTTTCCCGATCCGGTGACGCCGAAGAGCAAGAAGGAGCGGACCTCGCGAGCGGCAATGGCGTCGCGAAGGGCAACCGTGGCCCGCTCTTGCGCGACCGTGAGAGACGGGGGCACGTCGCGGTCCACCGCTTCTGCAAAGAAGGGGCTCGACGGCACTTCGCGGCGGCCGAGCTCCACCAAGCCGAGTTGGGCCAGCTTTTTCACGGCTTGTCGCGCGCTCTTCCAGCGTTGCTCCAGCCGGGGCACCGAGGTTTCGGGGCAAGCCGTCAAGTACTCGAGGACCTCGAGCGCCTGACCGCGAAGCTTGCCGTTACTCTGCGTTCTCGCCTGCGCGGCGTCGGCCGCGAGCCGCACCATCGTGACCTGTCGGACGCCGATCTTGCGCCCCTTGATGCTCGCCACCTCGTGCGCACTCAGGGTCTTGACCTGCGTTCGCTCCAGGGCGGGGAGCGCCATCCGCAGGACTTCGCCGATCGGGGCCAAGTAATAGCTGGCAAGCTCGCGCAGAAACGAAAGAAGCTCACCCGGGAGGACCGGCTCCTCGTCGACGACGACGCCGATCGGCTTGAGCTTGCTCTTGTCGAACGAAGGCTCGCGGTCCGCCACATCGAGCACGACGCCGAGCGTCTGGCGTGGCCCGAACTGGCAGAGCACACGCATCCCCGGGCCCACGCGCCCCTCGAGAGCCGCCGGGATCGCGTACGAAAAAGGGTGCCCGAGCGGAACGGGGATCGCGACCTCAGCGATCAACATGTCGCGCAGTTCAGGGCCTGACCAAGAAGTAAAGGACGAGCGCTGCCAACATCAATCCCGCCAGCGCGAGCCACAGCGCTCCGGGCGCGCGGCGGGTGGACTCGCTGACGAGGCTGGCCATGGGCACCCGCGAGAGCCGAGCACTCGACGATGGCGCGGGTGAAGCGTCGGCGGTCTCCTCGTCGGGGGGAAGCCGGCTCGACACTCCGGAGACGCTCACCTCCACTTCCTCGGTCACGCCTGCTTCAGTCGTCTCGTCCGCGCTTTCCGCCGCGCGCTCGCGAGCGCGGCGCTGATGAATCAGTTCGTCGCCGAAACGGTCGATGAGCCATTCACCGAAACGGATGGGACTGGCGATGAGCATGGATTCGGCGACGTAGCGCTCGAGATCGAACAGCAATGCCTGCGCGTTCGGGTAGCGGAGCTCGCGGTTCGGCGCGAGCGCTTTCTTGACGATCGCGAAGAGCTGCTCTTCGAGCGGCAAGCCGCGCGACGGCAACTCGGGGATACGAGCTGCCTTGGCCTGGTCGAGAAGCGAACCCGCTTCGGGGCTCGCTTTGTACAAGCGCCTGCCCGCCAAGAGCTCCCACAGCACGATGCCGATCGCGAAGACGTCGGCGCGCGCATCGAGCGGTTGACCGTGCGCTTGCTCGGGGCTCATGTATCCCGCTTTGCCCTTGACCACGTCTTCCGAGTACGCCGGATTGGTCACCGCATCGTTCGCGTGGGCGATGCCGAAGTCACAGAGTTTGACCTCGCCTTCGAAGCTGATGAGGATGTTCGACGGCGATACGTCGCGATGCACGATGCCGAGAGCAAAGCCATCTTCCGTC
>DASWDH010000158.1:0-4644 GCA_036395495.1 Polyangiaceae bacterium | reverse complement strand
TGGACGTGGGCCCCGACGGGTATTTGCGCAGTCACATTGCCCAGAGGGAGCTCAACGCACTGGCCGGCCGCTCCATCGGCGCGGTGAGCCGCGCGTTGCTCGAGCGCAACCAGCTATCGCTCGACGACGTCACCTGGATCGTCCCACACTCCGGAACCGCCGGCGTGCAGGCGATGGTCGCCGAAGATCTCGGCGTTTCCAGAGACAAGATTCTCACCAATCTTCCCATCGTCGGCAACGTCACGACGGCCTCCATTCCCGTTGCGGTGTGCCATTTCGTGGCCGAAGGAAAAATCAGGCCGGGCGATCTCATTCTTTCGGCTTCCGTCGGCCTGGGCTGGCAATACGTTGCCGTTCTGTACACGCTATGAACACCGAGCTCACCGACAAGTTGGCCGTGGTCACCGGGGTCACCTCGGGCATCGGCGAAGCCATTACTTTTCGCCTGCTCGACGCCGGCGCCAGGGTCGTGGGGATCGGACGTAACGAAGAGAAGCTCGCGCTTCTTCGCGAGCGGCGGGGGGAACGCTTCGTCCCGCTCGCGGTCGACTTGACGGTAGCCGACCAGCGCAGGCAGGCGATTGCTCGACTCGAGAAACAGGTCACGCCCATCGACGTCCTGGTGAACAACGCCGCCGAGTGCGCGTACGAAAGCCCCCTCGCCATGGATCTGGATCGGCTTCGACGCCTTTTCGAGGTGAACGTGTTCGCCTGCCTCGACCTCGCGCAGGCGCTCGTCCCGCGAATGGAGCGGGGAGGGCACATCGTGCAGCTTTCGTCGGTGACGGCACGGTTCGCGCCGAACGCTCGCTTCGCTCCTTACGCGGTGAGCAAACTCGCCATCGAACGTTTCGTAGAGTCGATGCGCCTCGAGCTCCACCCGCGTGGCATCAAGGTGTCGCTGATGGTGCCGGGGCTCGTCGATACGCCGATTTACGACAAGGTACGCGGCTTCGAAACCACCCGAGCCAAAATTCGCGAGCAAGTAAAAGACTGGCTCGCACCCGACGACGTGGCCGAGGCGGTCCTGTGGATGCTCACGCGACCGGCCGGCGTCATCGTGAGCGAAATGGTGATCATGCCGCGCGAGCAGGCGCGGTGAAGGAGGCTCGCTTGAACGACGACGATCCCGTCGAAACCACCACCCGCTTCGTCGATGGCATCTTCGGCCCGGGGACGGGAAAGAAGCACCTGGCCTTCCTCGAAAAAATCGAGAACGAGGCACTGCGCGACGCCATCTATCGCTACCACCGGATGGAGGCGGACACGGCGCACCTGTCGCTGGAAGAAAACTACCTGATCGGGCTGTGCGTGCTTTCGGTGACCAAGAACCACGCCACTGCCGCGATGTTCGCCAAGGTGCTCCTTCATCTGGGCACGCCGAAAGAAAAGATCCTCGAGGCGGTTGCCCGCATGAGCATGTGGATCGGTGGTTTGCCGGCAGCGGAGGTGGCCTTCTCCATTCAGCGAGCGATTCGCGAATACGAAGCGGAGGGCTTTGCCTCGCTCGGCGCTTGGTTTCCCGCGGGCAAGGAGGGTTGAGGGGTGAGGCCATCATCCCAGATTCTGGCGGGGCGCCGAGGTCTCGTGCTCGGCGTGTCTGGCGAGAACAGCGTCGGGTATCACTGCGCCGCCAAAGCAAAGGAGTGGGGCGCCGAGGTAGCGGTGGCCCATCGTCCGGCGCGGCGCGAAGCGGCCTCGCTCTGGGCGGAGCGTCTCGGGTGCCACATCATCGAGCTCGAGGCAGCCGAGGATGCATCGATGCAAGCGGCCTTCGCCGCGGTCGGATCGGCGTTCGGCCGGCTCGACTTTCTCGTGCATACGCTGGTGCACGTTCCTCCCGGCGCACTCGAACGCCCGGTGACTTCGCTGACCGATGACGAGTTTCACGCTACGATGGAGATAGGCGTTCGCTCGCTGCTCGTCGCCTGTCGATACGCCATGCCTTGGTTCGAGCGCTCGGAATCACCGCGCGTCGTCACCCTGTCGTCGTCGGGCGGCGATTTCGCCATGCCCCACTACCACGCGATCGGCATCGCGAAGGCTGCCTTGTCGGCGGCGGCGCGCTACGTCGCCCAAGAGCTCGGTCCGCGCGGCGTGCTTTGCAATGTGGTGAGCTTTTCGCTCATCGAGACGGATGCGGCTGTGCGTGCCGTCGGGAGCGAAGCCGCCGCCGCGACGCGGCGCCACCTCGCCAAGAGAGCGATGACCCAAAAGAACGCGACGTTCGAGCAGGTGGCCAACGCGGTCGGCTTCTTCTGCAGCCCTTTTTTGGAGAACGTCACCGGAGAGACCCTGGTGATCGATGGAGGTTTTTCGCGAAGTTATTTTTAACTCGAGGAGGCAAACATGACGAATGTCGTTCGCACGAAACACGTATGGAAATTAGCCCTGCCCTTGATGATCGCGTGGGCGACGTTCTTGGGGGGACCGACATCGGCCCGGGCGACGACGGCGCTCGCCGTCAACGGCACTCTCTCGACGCACATCGTCTCGTGCTCGACGCTCTGCACGAGCGGCACGATCAGCGGCACACTCTCGGGAACCTTCGACTACACGATGAGCACGATGACGGCGACCTCCAATGGCAACATCTTCTTTCTGGAAGGCACCTTCGTCATCGTGACCTCGACGGGGACCTTGACCGCGACGGACAAGACCGTCTGGAATGTTTCCACCGGGCAGTTCAACGACATCGCCTTCATCACCGGAGGTACCGGCGCCTATGCCGGCGCCACCGGCGTCATGGATATCGTCGGAACGTTCGATATTGCGGCCGGCACGGGACAGAGCCAATATGCGGGTGCAGTCGTCCTTCCATAAGCGGGGTTAGACGAAGAGGCTGCGGGCAGGGGAGTGCGGCAGCGGCTCCCCACCCGTATCGTACGTCCGCGACAACGAGCGTCACCAGGGGAGAGTCAAGCAATGGGTCGGTCGATCACAACGAGGTCGGTCGTACCGCTTCTGGCGGTCGACATCATCTTCAATCTGCTGGTTCCCTTCGCGTACTTCAGCTTCTTTCACATCGAAGACACCAGCCTCGTGCTCGGCTTCATTGCACTGCTCAATGTCGTGCGAATCGGCATATGGGTGCCGCTGCTCATCCAGCTGCTGGGCCCGGCCGAGCGATTCAGCCGATCGTTCGAAGGAGCACAGACCGAAAGCGCGCTGCGCAGTGCGGACGCGGCGCTGCAGAACGGACCGCTGCGGTTCTCTTTGGTCTATTCGCTGCTCTGGGGTTCGCAGTACTTGATCCTCACGATCCTGCTGCTCTACGCAACGCCCGAGCGGACACCGCTCCCGCCGCGCGCCATCGTGGGAGCTTTGCTCATGTCCGGAGCTCAAATCCCGGGCTCGTTCGCATTCGCCTTTCCGCTGGAGGCCCTGTTGGTCGCCGACCAAGCAGGCAGGCTCTCGTTGCTCGCGCGAGCGCGGAACATCATTCTCGAGCGCCCGCCGTCGTCGCTGCAGGGTCGCGTCGCTGGGCTGGCCATCTGCATTGCCATTGGGCCGACAGCCTGGATAGCGGCGGTCGGCTACATGTCGGTGGTCGACGCGAGCGTACGCGAGAGCGCGACGAGCGCCGAGCTGGCGGCACTGCGGCTCGCCGCGGAGGTATCGACTCTGGCTGCGAACGGCAAAGAGGTGAACCGAGACGCCGTGCGCGCAGCCCTCGAGCGCGAGATGACCGAGGACACGACGCCGTTTCTACTCACGTCCTCGGGCCGCTTTTTCCCCACGCCGGCGCGAGAAAACGAGCTCCTGCAGAACCCGAGGATGGCGCGCTGGCTGAGCGATGACCTCACCAAAGCCGAATCGGCGATCAAAACCGACGTCCGCTCGGACACGACCGTCGCCACCAGAAAGGTCGATGGTCAATACGTGGCCGGGGCACTCGTGAGGTCCGGCTCGATACACTCGGTTTCGTTCCTGCGCACGATCGCGATTTTTGGACTCATCGTCGCGTTATGGGCACCGGTGTGCGCGGTCTTCTTGTCGCGATCGGTGGTGGTGCCGCTCGCCAAGATCACGTCCGCAGCGAGGCAGGTCATTCAGGTGGGTAAACTGAGCGAAATGGGCCGCATCCCCGTCGTGCAGAGTGACGAGGCGGGCATACTCGCTGAGCACATCAATGAGCTCCTCGATTTGTTGGCCCGCCTGAGCGCCGCGGCCGGAGCGGTGGCATCCGGCGATTTGGGCGTCACCATCGATGGCCGCGGAGATCTGCCCAATGCGTTCCGGCAAATGATCGTCAATTTGCAAGGCATGGTGCGCGAAATCCGCGAGACCTCCGTGCAGCTTGCCAGCGCCGCCACAGAGATCTACGCGGCATCACAGGAGCAAGAGGCGTCCGCCACCTCGCAATCCACGGCGATGGTGGAGATCAGTCGCACGGCCGACTCGCTCTCGGAGGCTGCCGCGCACGTGTCCGACGCGGTGGCCGGCGTTTTGTCCAACGCCGAACGAACGCTCGGGACGACCGAACAGATGGTCGTCCGGATCGGCGAGCTCAGCTCCCACGCCAGTCGCATCGGCGAGATTCTGGAGGTGATTCGCGAGGTCGCCGATCGCAGCGATCTGCTGGCGCTGAACGGCTCGCTCGAGGCCTGTCGAGCGGGCGAGTCGGGGCGCGGCTTTTCCCTG
>DASWDH010000157.1:0-7479 GCA_036395495.1 Polyangiaceae bacterium | reverse complement strand
AACCTGCAAGCGTTACCTTCGGACGTCTTCCCGGCGTTCGTGGAAGTGCTGAGGCGGGCCAACCCGCGGCTCGAGCGTGCGGCGCTCGTGATGCCGCACAAGGGCACCTCCCTGCGTCACCAGATGGAGGCGTTGTTGCGGCAGGCCACTCATCCGAACCGTCGCCTTTGCGCCGACTCGGCGGAAGCACGAGCGTGGCTGTCGTCGCTGCTCAATCGTGAAGAGCAGGTGCGACTCGATCAGTTCCTTCGCGAGCGCGCGCTCGTCAGGCCGGTGGTTCCGCTTCGATCGGCGTTCTCGAATTTGGGGCGACCCGCGTCGTACCCTCCGACCTCGCGCCAAGGCCAAGGTGTGAAGCCTCAGCGTTGAATCGTTCCCGGGCTGAGCACTTCGAAGGCGTTTCCGGGAATGGCTTTCAGCGCATCGACCTGGGCATCGTCCCAATTCGGGTCTTGGTCTCCCTGGAAATAGTAGTCGCTTCCGTTGTCGGCCAGGATCATGCCGTACGTTTTCATCGCCTCGGCGATGACGCGAGCCTGCTGCGGAAGAGTCGAGACGTCGTACGTCGATTTGAGTCGCATCCGCAGCCCGAGCGGAGGGTACTCGCTGCGCAGCTGTTCGGTGGGAATCGTCGGACACTGAGAGGGAACCGCCTGATGGGTGGCGGGGACCACGAACCCATCCTGCGTGCAATGCATCGTGAATCGGATCGCGTGCTTCACCTGGCCGGCAGCGACCTCGCTGTACTTGACGAGTCCCGGTAAGATCGGAAGCCCCGCGGCGTCGGCCGAGGTCCATCCAACCGGCCGCTGGCCGTAGCTGTTCTTGGTGAGGTCGAACTTGGCCCCGCTCCCACAACGCCACGACGAGGACGCGGCAGTGAAATGGCACGCCCAACCCTCGTAGAGAAGGCAAACGTCCTGCTCAATCGCGAGCACGTGGCAATCGCCCATGCAGTCCGTGGGGGAGCCGCCTTCGATCTTCGCGGTGGCGCCCGGAAAAGGATAGGGCCCCGGGTCGCTTTCGGTCGCATACATGAACGAGATGGCGAGCAGTGGTTGGCCGGCAGGAACGATGTTGAATGGAATGCCGAACCCGGTGCCGAAATCGGGATGCAGCGCTTTCAGCGTCGCACCGGCATCGAGTTTCTGACTCCAGGTGGCATCGACGCCATCACTCGTGACGTCTCGGTTCCACGCGTCATCGCTCGTAAAGACGGGGCAACCTCCGAGGGTCGGTGACGATATGGCTGCAGAGTCGCCGGCCGCATCGACGTTCGCCGCCGAGCCATCGATGGAAGAATCGGCGACGTTCGGTGAAGTCGATGCGGATTCCGAGCTGCAGGCCCCAGGGAGGAGCATGCAAACGAGGATGAAATGTGAACCGTGATTCATTGACCGGACGATAGGGGTCCTAGCATGACTGCGTCCAGATGAGCGTTCCATCAGGCGCAAAGCGAAGGCCGAGCGGTCTGCCTCCGGTGGCTGCAAAGTCTTCCACGGCTCCATCGGATCGGATGCGCACTATCTTTCCGTCGATCGTTCCGCCGTAGAGTCGCCCCTCGCTGTCGATTGCGACATCTTCCGGTCCGCGGAGTTCGCCTTTGGCGAGAAGCCGCGCGTGCGTGAGCTCCTCGTTGGGAGCCCAAGCGCCGACCAGCGGAGGTTTCGCGAGCGGTTCCCAAGCCGCCGGCTCGATGGACGCCGGCCATATCAGGAATGCCAGGACGACAACGAGGAACACGCAGCTGGTCGCAGCGACAACTGAGCGCAATGCCCCCTCCGCCCTAAGGCCGATGGTCACTGGACCGCCTGGCTTAAGTTCAGGAACATGGATGAAGTCGCCGTGCGGAGTTCGGGAGCCTCTGATCCAACCCATTCCGATCAGCTCCGAGCTCCCACGCGCGTCGTCGGGATTGGAGCTTCGGCCGGCGGGCTCGAGGCGCTGGAGCGCTTCTTTGACCACGTGCCGACAGACACCGGAATGGCGTTCGTCATCATTCAGCACCTCTCGCCGGACTTCAAGAGCCTCATGGATGAGTTGCTCGCGCGCCATACGCAGCTGCCCATCGATCTGGTGGAAGACGGGATGCGGGTGGAACCCGATCACCTCTATCTGATTCCATCTCGAAAGGAGATGATCATCTCCGGCGGCCGCCTGCTCCTGAGCGAGCGGGATCGCCAGCAGGAGTTGACGCTACCGATCGACGTCTTCTTTCGGTCGCTGGCCCAGGATTGCGGGCCACGCGCCGTCGCGATCGTACTCTCGGGAGGAGGCAGTGACGGATCTCGTGGCATACGCGATGTGCACGATGCCGGCGGTTTGGTGATCGTTCAGGACACCGCGAGCGCACAATTCGATGGAATGCCGAGAACGGCCCGCGACGCCGGCGTCGCTGACTGGGTGCTCGCGCCGGAGGAGATGCCGCGGGCTTTGGTCGATCACATCGCGACTCAGGCCGCACACCCGCTGCCGGCGGTACCGGACCCGCGCGATTCGCAAGGGCTCGGCGCCGTCTACCGCATGCTCGAACAAGAGTTCGGCATCGACTTCACCCACTACAAGCCGAGCACCGTCACCCGCCGAATCGAGCGCCGGTTGGCGCTGGCCCGGTCGCAGGACATCGCCGAATACGTCGAGCGGCTCCGCCGTGAGCGCGACGAGCTCGATGTGCTCTACCGCGACCTTCTGATCGGGGTGACCCGTTTCTTCCGTGACCCCGAAGTCTTCGCCGCCCTCGAAGAACGAGTGTTTCCGGAATTGATGCAACGAACGCCGTGCGGCACTCCATTGAGAATATGGGTGGCTGGATGCGCCACCGGTGAGGAGGCCTATTCGCTGGCCATCGTGCTGCAAGATCTCATGGCGACGATCGGGGAGCGGCCTATCAAGATCTTCGCCACCGACGTCCACCGCGGCTCCCTCGACCGCGCCGCACGCGCCATCTACGACGAGGATGCATTGGCGAACGTATCGCAGGAGAGGCTGGCCCGATATTTTCTACGAAACGGCGATACCTACCAAGTCGTGCCCGAGCTCCGGCAGATGATCGTGTTCGCCCAGCACAACGTCATCAAAGATGCCCCGTTCACACGCGTCGATTTCATCACTTGTCGCAACCTCCTCATCTATTTGCAGAACGGCGCCCAGCAAAAGGTGCTTTCGTTCTTTCACTTCGCCTTGAACCGCGGCGGGGTGCTCCTCCTCGGACCGAGCGAAAGTGCCGGCCCGTCCTCTCGCGGGTTCGAAGTCCTCGACAAGCAGTGGCAGCTCTACCGAAAACACAGCGACGTACGAACGCCCGTCGACGCGCGCCTGCAGCCTCCCGCGCCGCTCGAACCGCGAACGCCCATGGCCGCGCTACCGCCCGCCGCCGCACGCTATTCGGTGTCCCAGCTTCTCGCCACCTACGACTCGCTCCTCGAGGAGGCGATGCCTCCCAGCCTCTTGGTCAACGATCGCAGTGAGCTCATCCATGCTTTCGGTGGGGCCAGCCGTTTCTTGCGAATGCGCGACGGCCGGCAGGGTCTCGACGTGCTCGAGATCGTGGACCCCGAACTCAAGATGGTGTTGGTGGGCGGCCTCAAACGCGCTCTCAACGAACCGGCGGCGATTGTGTTCAAGGGCGTTCGGCTGGGCGCCGGTGCCGACGAGAAGCGCTACAAGATCACCATCCGACGCGTGCGCAACCGCACGGGTGGCGCTCCCCATCTGCTCGTCTCGTTCGAGTCGGTCGAAGAGCTCCCGGCACGGCCGGCCGTTTCGGAGACCGAGATCGATCTCGACCAGGTTTCGCGCGAGCAGCTCGGAACGCTCGAAGCGGAGCTCAGTCACACCAGAGAAAATCTGCAGGCGGCGATCGAGGAGCTCGAAGCGAGCAACGAAGAGCTGCAGGCCTCCAACGAGGAGCTGCAGGCCTCCAACGAAGAGCTGCAGAGCACCAACGAGGAGCTTCAAAGCGTCAACGAGGAGCTCTACACGGTCAACGCCGAGTACCAGCGCAAGATCACCGAGCTCACCGAGCTCACCAACGACATGGATAATCTCCTGTCGAGCACCGAAGTCGGCACGATCTTCCTCGATGACGAACTGAAGATCCGAAAATTCACCCCGCAGATCGCCGAAAAATTCACCTTGGTTCCGCACGATATCGGTCGGTCGATCGAGACATTCGCGCACAAGCTGGAACACCCCGAATTGGTCGACGATCTGAAACGCGTGCTTTCCGCCGGGCACCCCGTCGAGCGGGAACTGCTCGATGTGCAGGGGACTTCTTTTTTCCTCCGCATCTTGCCCTATCGCGTCAAGGGGGTCGTCGATGGGGTGGTTCTCACGCTCATCGACGTCAGCGGGCTCAAAGCGGCCGAGGACGCGCTCTTTCACGAGCGTCATCTCTTGAACAGTTTGCTTCTGACGGTGCCCGACGCGATCTATTTCAAAGACGCGCGCGGCAGGTTCATTCGAGCCAACGATGCGATGGCCGCTCGGCTCGGCGTCCGGCTGGCCGAAGAGCTGGTGGGCAAGACGGTCTTGGACCTCCCCGACCCGGAAGCAGCGCTCGTGCTGCACCGCCAGGACGAGACCGTGCTCCGCACCGGATTGGCGCAGCACTACAGCCTCGAGAAACGCACGGGGCCGAGCGACGGCGAAGGGTGGGATCTGGTGACCAGGCTCCCCCTGCGCGATCGAGCAGGGCACATCGTGGGCGTCATCGTCATCTTCCGCGATGTGACCGAGCAGAAACGAGCGGAGGAGAAGATCCAGGAAGCGGTGCGGCGGCGCGACCAGTTCCTGGCCATGCTTTCGCACGAGCTGCGCAATCCCCTCGGCGCGATCGTGACTGCGACCTCGCTGCTCAAGGGCAAGGGCTCGATGCGTCTCAAGCCCCCGCGCCTGCTCGACATCCTCGACCGCCAATCGCAACAGATGGCCAGGCTCCTCGACGATCTTTTGGAAGCGAGTCGTGTGACGCAAAACAAGATCGAGCTGCGCAAACGCGTGGTCGATGTGCGCTCCGTCGTCCAAGATGCAGCGGGCGCGGTGCGAGGCCAAATGCAGTCGCTCGGCCTCAAGTTTTCGACCGTGATCGGCTCCGAGCCCATCTATGTCGACGGCGATCCGGCGCGGCTGCAACAGATACAAGTCAACCTGCTCAGCAATGCCGCCAAATACACGCCTCGCGGGGGCCACGTCGTTCTCGAGCTCAGGCGGGAGAACGGCGCAGCGGTGATCCGCGTTCGCGACGATGGAGCGGGGATCTCGCCGCAGATGCTCGAGTCGGTGTTCGATCTTTTCGTACAGTCGACGCGCACGCTCGATCGCGCGGCAGGAGGGCTCGGCGTGGGGCTCACCCTGACGCGTGCCCTGGTCAGCATGCACGGAGGAAAGGTGACCGCGCACAGCGAGGGGGAGGGCAAGGGAAGCGAATTCGTGGTGCGCCTTCCGGTCGCCTCCCGCCCGGCGGCCGAACATCCGACATCGACGCGAAAACACGCGCGCGTACGCAAGGGGGCGAAGGTCATCATCGTCGAAGACAACGCCGACAGTCGCGAGCTCTTGTGCGAGCTGCTCGAGCAATCGGGTTTCGAATGCCGAGCGGCGGAAAACGGTATCGCCGCGCTGGAGCTCGTGGAGCGCTTCCATCCACAGATCGCGATCCTCGACGTCGGTCTGCCGGCGATGGATGGATTCGAGGTGGCCCGGCGGATTCGTGCAAACCGCAAACATTCCGACATGTGGTTGGTCGCCCTTACCGGCTATGGCCAGGCCTCGGATCGCAAGGCGGCACAAGATGCGGGCTTCGACGAGCATCTCGTCAAACCGGTGGACACCGATGCATTGCTGAAATTGCTGGCCGACGTGCGCAATGGCGGCGTGCCCACTCGCAATCCGTCGAAGTCGGGCCGCAGCATGCAACCCTCGGGTGTATGAGCTGTGCTACTGCCGGTGCCAGGGCACGTCGGCACCCTCGACGTCGATCATTTTCGAGTGCACCGCCCCTCCCGCCCAAAGGAGTAGCTTGCAGCTGAGGGCGCCGGCGCCGAATTCGACGTTGGCGCCGCCATTGGTATCGAGCTTCATCGATTGTTTATCGGGGGTCACGCGCCAGAGGCCTCCCGCCGTGACGTACGCCGTCCCCATCTTGTCGAAGGCGATCCCGTCGGCGTTGCCGCTGCCGGCGATCGTGAAATTGTCGCGCGTTCCGGTCATCTCCATGTGGCTCGCGTCGACCTTGAATCGGGTCACCCCGCCGGGGCTCGTATACGAGAGGACCCAAAGTGTGCCATCGGGAGCGAAGGCGATGCCGTTGGCGTTGGCGACGGGCGTCTTGGTGACCTGGGTGGTCATCTTGTCGTCGGGGTTCAGCCGCCAGATGTGGCCGCCCTTCTGATCGCCGTAATAAACGGCGCCATCTTCACCGAGCGTCACGCCGTTGATACCATCGGCCGAGCCCTTCGTAGCCGCCAGCATTTCGATCTTGGTCGGGTCGTCGGTGGGGATCCGGTACACCTGATTGGTCGCGCGCGCGCCCGCGTAGAGCGCCTTTCGCTTGGGGTCCAACGCGATGCCGAACACTTGGGCTCCCGCGATCGTCGTCCAACTGTTCTCGGCCCTGGTGTAGGGCGGAGCGAAACGCCCCAGCACGGCGTTTCGCGAGCAGGAGTAAATGGTCCCATCGGGGCCGACCACCAAGCTCTCTGCCGCGGTAAACCCGCCGACGTCGACGTTGGTCGTTCCGCAGCGCACCGTTCCCGATGCCCCTCCGCTGCCTCCGGCGCCACCACTGCCGCCGAGCCCGCTGCCTCCTGTGCCGCCGGACCCGCCGTCGCCTTGGCCACCCGTGCCGCCACTGCCACCCGTGGAGCCTGTCGTCGTGGTGCTGCCCGTCTGCGTGCCGCCGCTCGTGTCCTGACCCGCTGCGCCTCCCGACCCGCTCGTGGTCATGCTCCCCGTGGACGCGCTCGAGCTTGCCGACTGAGAACCCGCGGTTCCGGCAGGCGAGGAGCCTTCGTCGGAACAACTTGCAACGATAAGCGCCACGATGGCGATGGTTCCGATACTTCGCATGACGACCTCGTGATAGGGAGTCCCGCGCGCGGGACTCGGGCGTGGAGTAGACCAAGGTCAGGTGGCGTGGGCGGCCTCAAATGGCCCAAAATTCGATTCGATTTCAAGCTCCAAGTATTTTTCTTCTCGGAAGGCCTGTTCGTGGGCCATTTCGAAGGGCTCGCGCTACTCTCTGGATGGCGTGAGACCTGCCGTAGCAAGAGGCGTAGAGAGTGCGGCACGCGCGGTCGGCTTCGCCGCCTGGGCTACGTTCTGCGTGGCTTCGTGCGGCGATGGCGCTTCCCAGCCCCTCTCCGGTGGCGGCCGAACGCCGACCGTCGACGGCGCAGGGGGCGGGCCGGCGGTCGACGCGTCCGGCACCGGTACCGGAGGCGCGATTCCGCCCGGCGATGATGCCTCGACGTCGGCCGA
>DASWDH010000156.1:0-16107 GCA_036395495.1 Polyangiaceae bacterium | reverse complement strand
AACGATCTGCTTGGGCTGACTCGCGCTCGACCAGGCGAGCTTAGCCGCGGCGAGGCCGCCGTTTTCGTAAGCTTCGAGACGGATGTCGACTCGTTGGCCTGCCGAAAGCGCGATGGAACCGCTCGTTTCTCGCGCTGCCTGATCGATCCAGTTGTCGATGACGTTCTGGCCGTTGATCCAGAGCCGCGCACCGTCGTCGGAGGTTACGTAAAAGGTGTAGGTTTGACTATAGAGAGGCTCGATCTGGCCCGTCCATCGAACGGAAAACGTGTCGGCGCCCACGGTAGAGTCCGGCGCGCCCCAACCCCAATCGAAATTGATCTGGGAGTCATTGCGCGTAAGCTTGAGCCCGCTTAGGTCGCTGTTGTCGTAATATTCTCCGCGCAGCCCGGTGCCGGTGCTGACCCGCGCACTCGTCGACTCGATTTCCAGACCATTTTCGCCGCCGCAGGCCGCCGTGCCGAAGAGCGCGCACACAATCAGCCAGTGCGATGATTTCGTCATCGTCATGTCATGATTCTCCGTTTTTTTTGTTGCGTGCCACCGAGACGGTGCTCGGACGCATCGTGGATCCCTCGCGATCCTCAACGCGAAGTGACTGGGTATCATTGCGAACAGCAACGCGCCACCCAAAATCGATCACGCGCGCACTCTCATGTTCGAAATGTCATTGCACGTGCCGACTACGTCTCGACCGCAACACTCCACGGACGGAACGAGGAAATGCCCTTTGAAGTCAAATGCCGGCGTTTGTCGTGAAGTGTAGGCAGCAGACGAATGTTCCCATCTCGACCCTTCTCCGCATTCGAGGAGCGGCGGCTGCGACGACGGCGCAGCAGCTATTCGTAATGAGCCGTCATTCGAATTGCTTATCGATAGAAGAGGGGGTCACGGGGCGGACGCGCCGGCGCCGCAGCGCGCGTCGCCGGGCGTGGAGACGGTCACCTCGTACTCGCCCACCGGGAACTGCAGCGGCAACACGATTCTGCCGTCGAACGCGCCGCTCGCGTCGGTGGTGAGCGCGCCCACTTTCGTCTTGACCCCTGAAGCTACGCTCTTCAGCGCAATGTCGACACGAAGTTGACCGCACCCGGCTCCGTCGCTCTCGACCTTGCCGGCAATCACGATTGGCTCACTGCGGTGCACGTCGACGTCTTTGCCCCGCATCGTAATGCGGGCGCGCGGTCGTTCGTCGGGCGAATCGGCGGCACCTCTGTCGCCTGTCGGTTCGTGAGCACGGCGGGCGTCGGGAGCGACGGCTTGTGGACTCGCCGACTCGGGCGAAGGTTGCGATGCCGGCGCGGAGAAGGGATCGCCCTCCATCTCCGAGCTCGACCGATCGATGGAACTCGAAGCGGCTTGTCGTCCGCGCAAGGCCGCCTGCCGCCCCGAGCCACCGTCGTCGGAGGCGGGCCATTCGAAGGCATCGGCGGGAGGTCGATAGTTGGGCCGTGCATCGGAAGTCGGCTCGTCGATCGCTCCGGCAGCACCGCCGAGGTCGATCCGCTGCCATCCGCGCTCTCCCCGGACCTCGACCCACGCGTGCGCTTCGTTGATGACCATGCGGGCGGGAATGCCGAGCCCCAGCGCGGTCACCAGGAAGGCAAAAGCGCGATGGCGGCAGACGCCTTTCTGCGAGAGTGCGAGGTCGAGGTAGATGTCATCGTGCCCTCGCGGCGGCTCTTCCGAAGGAACGAACGCGCGAAAATACGAAACGAGGCGTTTCACCGTTTCGAGCGGCGAGACCGCGCGCGAGAGCCCGAGTGAATGGCTCACTTGTCCCACCGCCGAAGCAGCGGCCGGCGGAAGGGGCGCGCCCGGAGTGAGAGCCGGCCAGGCAGGCATCACCAGCTCGCCTCCGAACGCGTCTCGTGCAATCGCCAGCTGCATGACGAGGCGCACGCGACCCTTGGGCGACGGCTCCGCTTTCGCGTACCAATTTTCGGCTCCATCGCGCCACACCTCGACCGGGACCTGCGGCGTCGCGTGCTGTCGCAGAATGCGAGCGCCTGGTCCGACCGACGGAATGAGGACCGTGCCGCTCGCCTCGAAGTCAATCGTCAGATCGGCGTAGAACTCGTCTTCGCCGACGCGCGCGTTGCCGCCGACCGCCACCCGCGCGAGCGACGTATCGCGCACCCTGAGCGCGTAATCCTGCCCCACCATGTCGAACGCCCGAAGGCGCTTGTACGGCGCGATCGATGGAGAAAAGGGGTCGTCATAGCGAACCACGCTCGGCCGCCGGGTGTCGCGGTCCGCGCGATAGACCGACGGCAAAGCCGGTGAGAGCGGCTCGCGATATGCGCTGTCCTTGGCGCTCGGCGGCCGTTGCGTATCGGGGGCCCTGACGACGCCACTCGGCGTTTCGATGGCCGCCGGCAGATCGCCCTCGGCCGTCGTAACGGCCAGCGCGACATCTTCGCCGTCGTCGGGTGGAATGAACTCGTGCAACAGCGGGCGGTACGCATCGGCCGGTACGGCGGACGAGGCGGCGAGCAGCACGACGAGCGCCGCCACCCGGCGACGTAGAACTCGCAGGTTCACCGCGCCGACGCGCCCCCGCGCGCTCGCAACCTCCAGGTTCCCGCGCGATAGGCGTGCCGCCCCTCCACGACCGTGTAGCTCGGTGCGATCCACACGTGGCCCGCCGGGGGACTTTCCCAGTGACCGGGGATCCACACGTATTGCACGCCATTCCAATGCCAATAACCTTCGACCCACACCATGCCCGGAGCCGCCGGCGCGCCGCGCACTTCGCCGAGCGGCGGTGGCGGTGGACCCGCGACATAAACGATGCGCGGCGGCCGTTCTTCGACCGTCGCGACGCATCCCTCCAACGCGCCGCCCACCCCCAGGCGGGCCGAAGGCCGCGCCGAGTAACACAACAGAAGAAGCACGAAAACGAGCAGGCAAAGGTGTCCTCGAATACGCATGGCCTTTGCGCGCCTCCGCCTTTCAGTGTACCCGCTGGCGGGCAGACGAGCATCTTCCAATTCCCTGTTCGGTGCGCGGGGATGGTAAAAGGTCGTCCTCATGAAAGAGACGAGGATCGGTCGCCGCTCGCGAAGCGCATGGATCGGATGCGTGAGCGCGTGCGCGCTCCTCGCGGTGGCGATCGAGGGGGCCCTCGCCGAGGCGCCGCCATCGCGCGAAACGCCCATCCCCACGCCGGGTCGATCGATCGCGTCGAACGATCAGTCGAGCGCCATCGCGACCAATCCCGCCAATCTCGGCTATCTCGTTTCCAACGAATTGCGCTGGACGTGGGTTCGAACCGGGGCGGCGTCGCCCGTTCCGGGCCGGGGGCACGCGTTCGATATCGCCTTCAGCCTGCTGTCGAACGTGGGAACGGGGATTCGCCTCGATTTCGTGCGTCCCAATGACGCTGCATTTCCCATCGATCCGGCCTTGCGATCGCCGCCCCCTTCGATGCAGCCGGCCTACTATACCTGGCTCACCTGGGGACTCGGCTATGCGCCCACTGCGGCGTGGTCGATGGGTTTTTCCCTCCAGCATGCGTACTCGAGCAGTGAAGCGCTCGATGGTCCGACCTCGTTCACGCTCGCCCTCACGGCTCGGACCTCGCCGTATCTCGCGGTCTCCATCGTCGGACGCGATCTCAATGGGCCGAGCCAAACGCTCGATCGGAGCATCGATGCTGCCATCGCGTTTCGCCCGACCGGGCGCCGCAACGTCGAGATCGGGATCGAGGACCATTACCTCTGGGAGTCGAACCAGTGGCTGCCTCGGGCGACGCTCGGCATCGACGTTCCCTACGTGGGCCGAATTCGCGGAGACATCACCCTGTCCGATCCCACTTTGAAGGGCAGCATGTCCTACGCTGCAACGGCGGGGCTCGAAGTGGGTTGGGGAACATCGGCCGTCGAAGGGGGCGGCATCTTCGGCAGCGGTCTGGGAGGTCGCGACGGCGCCGGATTCTACATGGGCGCTTCGGTGACCGGGTATCGCAATCCGGGTCTTCCGGAAGCTTCGTACGCCATCAAGATCCGGATCGACGACACGCCGGGAGCGCGCTCGCACGTGCAGCTCTTGCGACGGCTCTGGGCTCTCGCGCACGACCGCGAGCTCAAGGCTGTCGCCCTGATGTTCAAGAGCGAACCGGCCAACTCGCTCGCGCACGCGGAGGAACTCGGCGACGCGATACGTCTGCTTCACGCCAACGGCAAGAAAGTCGTCGTCCACTTGGAGGATGCGCAGGGCCGTGCGCTCTACGTCGCGTCGCAAGCCGACCGCGTGGTCATCAATCCGGCCGGCGTCGTGCGGTTTGCCGGCTTGAGAACGCAGTACCAGTACTACGCCTCGCTCATGCAAAAACTCGGCATCCGCGCTCAGTTCGTGCGCATCGGTGCTCACAAGTCGGCTCCCGAGCAGTTCACGCGCGACGGCGCGAGCGATGTCGCGCGTGCCGACCACCTCGACATGCTGCACGAATACGAAGACGTGTTCTTGTCGGACATCGGAGGCGGTCGGCGCATCCCCGTGCAAAAGCTGGCCGAGACGTTCGCGCACGGGCCCTTCGTGGCGAACGAAGCCAAGCAAGCTGGCTTCGTCGACGGCGAAGCCTTCGACGACGAGCTCGAAAAGGTCGTCGCCGAGACCTTGGGGCGACATGTGTCGCTTCGAGACGAGCCGCGGCCGCGCGCGGCGCCGAGCCGCTTCGGTGCGCGCAAGGGGATCGCCATCGTGTACGTCGACGGCGACATGATCGACGGCAAGAGCCGCGATATTCCGCTCATCGGCTCGCGCCTGGTCGGCTCCTACACGATCGCCAAGGCGCTCAAAGACGCGCGTGAGGATCCCCGGATCAGCGCGGTGGTGATGCGCGTCGAGACCCCGGGCGGATCTTCGCTGGCAGCGGACGTGATGTGGCGCGAAGCGGTGCTCACCGCCAAGGTCAAGCCGCTCGTCGTTTCGATGGGCACCTACGCGGCGAGCGGCGGCTATTACATCGCCACGGCAGGAAAGGTGATCTACGCCAATCCGCTCACCGTCACCGGCAGCATCGGCATCTTCTACGGCAAGGCCGACGTGAGCGAGCTCTTCAAAAAAATCGGAATCAGCACCGAGACCTACAAAACATCGCCCCGCGCGGACGGCGAATCCATCTACCGTCCTTACACCGACGAGGAGCTGCGCGAGCTGCAGAAGAAGGTGCAGCAGCTCTACGGCGTATTCGTGGATCGGGTTTCGCAAGGGCGCAAGATGAGCCGCGAGGCGGTTGACGCCGTCGGGCAAGGGCGAGTGTGGTCCGGTCGCCAGGCCAAGGCGCGCGGTCTCGTCGACCGCTTGGGCGGGATCCGCGAAGCCCTCGACGAAGCGCGTCGGCTTTCCGGCTTGCCGGACGACGCTCCGATCACCGAGCTGCCGGCCCCGGAAAGCTCGCTTCTCGACTTGGCGCTCAAGCTCGCCGGCCTGAGCGAGCCCCAGGCGGGGTTCCCTCTCTTGCCGAGCCAACTTCTCGATGTCGCGCGGGCCATGGCGCCATTCACCGTCTATCAAGGCGACGAGTCACTCGCCCGACTCGAGTTCGTCCCGCTCGGCGAACCATGAGCAACGCGCCGCTGCTCGCCGCGGAAAACTTGCGGATCGACCTGGATGGAGCCGTCGCCATCGAGGGTGCCTCGTTCGAATCGCGCGGTAACTCGGTGGTCCTCTTGGGCGACGCCGACGGACTCGTTGCCGCGATCGCCGGCAAGGCGACCGTGCGCTCGGGCACCCTGGCGTTGCTCGGCTCGGACGTCGAGCGACGAGCGCACCTCGAACCGAGCGTGGTGGGGCTCGCACCGCTCGATCCACCGCTGCCGCCTCGATGGACCGCGCGCGAGTACCTCGTTTGGGGGGCGAGGCTCGCCGGATCGAACCGCGCCGCGGCGCAAAAAGAAGCGCTCGCCACGCTGTCCGATCTGGGGCTCGAGGCGCTCACGACAAAACTTCTCGAAGAGCTCACCTTGGGTGAGCGAAGAGCGCTCGTGCTGGCCCAAGCGGTCGCGGCCAAACCTGCCGTGCTGATCGCTTCGGCTCCGCTCACCGGCCTCTCCGGTCCCGACGCGCCGTTCGTCGCCGCCGTGCTGGCGGCGGCAACACGCCATCGCAAGTGGATCATCTCTCTTTCCAACCCCCACGCGGGTTCGCCTGAAAACGTGCTCGCCACCGCAGCCGACGACGTGCTGGTCTTCGCATCCGGCCGGCTTTTACGGCACGGCAAGCTGCAGCGGATCGAAGATGGGACCATCGGTTACACGCTCATGCTGAGGGGCGAAGTAGCGGCGTTTCGAGACGCCCTTCACCAGCGTGGGGTGGAGCTTTCGGGCGGTCCCCACCGCTTCTTCCTGGAGCTTCCGCCCGAAGTCCGTGCGCAAGACCTGTTGATGATCTCGCTCGAGGTCGGTGCGCCGATCATCGAGCTCGTTCCCCGCATTCTTCTTCCCCCCTGATTGCGAGGCCCCGCCGAGTAATACGAGCAGCTCCACCGCTCTTCCGCAGGGTTGCCCAACCGGTGCTAAAATCGAAGATCCGATGAGCCAAGCCACGCCAGCCTCTCCCCTTCTCAGTCGGGCCACGGCACCCGCGCCGGGTCGTCTCACCGTGATGGCCTTCATTGGCCTCGCGGCCGGTGCCGTCCCGTTGCCGTTCGTCCCCGGCGCGGCTTTGAGGCGCATACGAGGAGCGGTGGCCCACGACGTGGCCACACGCTACGGGCTGTCGCTCACCGAAGACGCTCGCAAGGATTTGGCCGAGCCCTCCCGCACGTCCCGCAACGGCGCCTTCCTCGCGACGATCGCCTTCGTCGCGAAGCGCACCTTCCGCCGCTTCGGCGCCCTCGGACTCGTGCCGCCGGTCACGGCTTGGCTCGAGGTGTACGCTCTTGGATTTCTCTTCGATCGCTATCTCGAGCGCGTTCGCTCCTCGCAGACGGTGCGCATTCACGGCGGCGAAGCGAAGCTCGTGCGCAAGGCGATCGATTCGGCCATGTCGCGCGCCCTCTCGCCGAGCCTCGAGCTCAAGGCGCGTCATCCCGAGAGCGAACCCGCCGAAGAGCTGCGCAACTTTTCGACCCGCCTTCTCGACGGAATGTTGCTCGCGGTGGCGGCCGTTCCCGATCATCTGCGGCGGCGGCTGGAAACGGCGTTCGACGCGGTGCTCGCCGAAGAGCCGCTGCATACCCCATGACCCGCGAGGCCAACGGCGATGTCGAAGATCCTCGCGCCGCGCTGACCCGAGCGCGACGGGTCGTCATCAAAATAGGCTCGCGCGCGTTGTCGACCGAGCCGGAAATCTACAATCGGCTCGCCAAAGGGGTCGCCGACGCGCAGGCCGCTCGCCGCTCGGTGGCCATGGTGTCGAGCGGTGCGATCGCTCTTGGCATCAAGAAGCTCGGCCTATCTTCCCGCCCGAAGGAAATGGGTTGGCTGCAGGCGGCGGCAGCGGCGGGGCAGAGCGTCCTCATGCGGCTCTACGAAGAGGCTTTCGCCCGCCACGATCTCGGGGTCGCCCAAGTGCTGCTGACGCATGCCGATCTGTCCGACCGGACACGGGCCAACAACGCGCGTGACGCGCTCGGGGCACTTCTCGAGGCCAAGCTCGTTCCCATCATCAACGAAAACGACACGGTAGCCGTCGACGAAATCCGATTCGGGGACAACGACCTGCTCGCCTCGATGGTCACACCCCTGGTGAGCGCCGATCTGCTCATCCTTCTGTCCGACGTGCCCGGTCTGCTGAACGGGAACGGCGAGCGGGTGCCCATCATCCGCAACGTCACGCGCGAGGCCCGTCCGCTGGTCACTCAACCGACCACCTCGAGCCCGGGTACGGGCGGGATGGCCAGCAAGCTCGAGGCGGCGCGCCGGGCCATGCTCGCCGGCGCGTCCGTGGTCGTAGCCGACGCGCGCGATGCCGGAACCATCGGGGCCATCCTCGAGGGCAAGGACGTGGGCACGCTATTTTTGCCGCACCCGCAGCGCATCCAGGCGCGAAAACATTGGATTGCTTTCACCCTTAGGCCGCGCGGAGCGATTCTGCTCGACAAGGGCGCCGTCGTTGCGGTCGTGGAACGCGGGCGCAGTCTGCTGCCGGTGGGAGTGCTGGGAGTTCGCGGCGAATTCGGGCCCGGCGATGCCGTGACGTTGGTCGCTCCCGACGGTCGCGAGGTCGGCCGCGGGCTCGCGCGGCTCGGCGCCTCCGAAACCGCGGCGATTGCCGGCAAAAAGAGCGAGGATCTCGCGGCATTACGCGGCAGCGAAGGGGACGTGGTCGTCGTCCATCGCGATGATTTGGTCCTCGCGTACGACGAGGGCGCCGTCTAGATTTCATCAATGTAGGAAGATTGCCTACATTGGCGCCGCGACGTCCGGCGGATCCATTTGAACGCAGTGCGTCGTGGGAAGCGCGCGATTTTATCCGCCTTAACGCCGACCGAGCGGGACATTCGCCGAAAATGCATCAAGCTTACATCGTCGGTAGTTGGTTCACGTGAAACTTTGGCAAGGTGTTGCGTTTCTTGTTGCTGCCTTAACGGCAGGCGCCTGCAAGACCGCCCAGGTGTCGCATTTGAAAGCCGCCGCGACGCGCCAGCAAGATCATCGGCCTTGGAGTTTGAGTCCGCCGATCGGGGTCTCGCTCCCGGATGAAGCGGTCGTGCATGTCGTGAGCAAAGGCGTCGGCTGCTCGGGCACGCTCATTACGAATAGTCTCGTTCTCACCGCCCATCATTGCGTCGTCGAGCGCTCACCCGAAGGAGAGATCCTCGAAAAGGATCTGCCCGCGAGCTCGCTCGAGGTCGAGCTCGGCGGCGATTACCTGCCGTGGGCCACCGTGAAAGTGCGCGCGCTCGTTGCTCCCGCGTGCGGCTACGGAGGAGGTCACGGTGACATCGCGCTTCTCGTTCTCTCGCGCAAGCTCGTCGGTCTCAGCATGATGCCGGCGCGCCTGGCACGAGCGCCGCGCAGCGGCGAAATCATCGAGCCGGTCGGCTTCGGTCGGTGTCCCCTGTCGAGCGACGGCATTCATCGGATCCGTCGCGAAGGGGGGCCCATCGAGCGAATGGATCGCGGCCTGCTCTATGCTTCGACCTCGATCTGCCCGGGCGATTCGGGAGGACCGGCACGAAGCCAAAGCACCGGTGAAGTCATCGGCGTCGTCTCGGCCGGGGTGATGGACGACAACGACTTGACGCGCGACCCGACGAATTTCACCCGTCTCGACGCATGGCGCCCGCTCTTCGAAAACGCGCAGCTCATTCTCGACGGCTCGAGCCCCGCCGAAGTTCCGCCCGTCGGCGGCTGCGACGTAAAATAGAAGCTCAACGCGCTTTTACTTCCACGCGCACGACTTTCCAGACAGTCTGGATGTTGGCGAGCTCCACGTCGGCGGCCCGGTGCTCTTCGGAGTCTTCGTGCTTGATCGAGATGTCGTAATCGAAGCGGACCCGCTCGCCGCGTTTGTTCCGCGCGGTGCGCCGATAGACGACCTCGGCCGCCGCTTGTTCGGCGGTATATCCGTCGGCGCGAACCGAGCGCGTCAGCTCGAGCTCGCGGTCGAGCATCTCGGTGGCTCCCAGCGCGGTGAACTGGCGTGCCGCCTGCTGGTCCATGCGCCGGAAATACGCTTCCACGAACTGATCGGCCACGTACTCCGGCGCCGATTTGTCGGTGCACGCGCTCGCGAGGGTGACCGCGAGCCAGGTGAGGGCCACCTGCGAACGGAGCCAGGCCATGCGGTGACTCTGACGTGGGTGGCGGCGGGCGTCTAGCCACCACCGGTAAGCGAGCCTTCATCTCTCTGGACGCCGCTCTAGAAGCCTGCAACTCTTGCTTCCTGTCCCGAGGACGAAGGGGCACCGGCGCGTTGATGGAGTTCGAAATCGGAATTGCTTGCGGGCAGTGCGACACGTATAGCCCCATGAACACCCCCTCCTGTCGGGCCTGCGGGCACGACTTGTCGCTTTTCAAGCCTTCCGTCGCTCCTCCCAAAAACCGAGCCGCGGTGCGCGGGAGCCCGGGCAAGCTCGCCCGGATGTCGATGGGCTCGTCCCCGGCGATGGAGTCGGCACACACAGGAGTTGTCGAACAGCCCTCGAATACGCGAGACTCGTCCCTCGAGGGGGCGCGCCCCGACGAGCATTCCGACATTCCCCCTCACGTTTCCCCGGAATCCCTAGTAGAAAGCCCGTACGCTCGACTGTCGCAGGAGGAGCTCATGGAGCAGGCCCGCCACTACGTATGCAAGTCGTGTTCGACCCCCGTCCCGCAGGGTCACAAGTTCTGCGGTCGCTGCGGCGAGTCGGTGCCGCCCGAGATCCTCAGCGCGCGCACGCTTTTTTTCAGCGACATGCAGAATCCGGCGAAGGCCAAGCTCATCCTGATTCGAGGCGAGGGGATGGACGGCCTCTCGTTTCACTTGAAGGCCGAACAGCACATCGTCGGGCGAAACGGGCAGCTCGTTTTTCCGGACGACCCCTTCATCTCCCCCAAGCACGCGAACTTCTTCTACCGCGATGGCCGCTTGGTCGTGCGCGACGAAGGTTCGCTGAACGGCGTGTACTTGCGGGTGCGCGGCACCGTCGAGATCGTGCCGGGCGACCAATTCTTGGCGGGCGAGCAGCTCTTCCGGCTCGACCTCACGCCGCGGGCGTCCGACGGTCCCGAGCCGGACGGCACGTATTTCTACTCGTCGCCGAAGCACACGAGTCCCTTTCGGATAACGCAAATCTTGCAGGGGGGCATTCCCGGCATGGTCGTCTGCGCGCGAGCGCACGCGTTGCAGATTGGGCGCGAGGGTGGCGATTTGAACTTCCCGGGTGATCTCTACATGTCCGGCTCGCACTGCCGAATCGAAGAAGTATCGGGCAAGTTCACGCTCACCGATCTCAATAGTCGAAACGGAACTTACGTCCGCCTGAAGAGCGAACGCGAGCTGGGACACGGCGACTATCTCTTCATCGGGCGAAAGCTCCTGCGCGTCGAGCTCAATTCGAACTGACACGACTTCGCCACTCTTCGATCGGCGATTGCCGCCGCTTGGCGAGGCCGCTTTCCCAAGCAAAGTTGCGGCGGTCAGACCCTATGGCTGCGAGAAACTGGCGAAGTAGTGCTGACGCGAAGGATCTTCTCAGCCGCGACATAAGGACCAGGGCGTGGAACGTCCCGCCAACGTGTTCTACAATGGTGCCTTTGCTAGGAGATCCTTGATGGCAGCTCGAATTCAACCGCGTTCGGCAATCGTGGGGGCCGGACTGGCGCTTGGCATGGTCTTGGTCTTGTCTGCCTGCGGCGGCAGCGAAACGGGCGACACGCGCGCCGGCGCGGGCGGTGCCAACATGATCGGCCTCGGCACCGGTGGGACTATCGGCACGACGACCACCGGCACCGGCGGAACCGGCGTTCCCCCCATTACGGACTTCACTCGGACGGAGTTGGGGGGCTACAAGCTCGGTCAACCGATCACCGGTCAAGGTGTGGTGAATACCGGCGTCAATGCGGACTCCGGCTGCGGCATCCTCGTCGGCGTCGTTCGCGATTTCAAAGGCATCAACGAGATGGACGGCCATCCCGATTTCGAACACTTCCAGGGGGACAAACCCACGACGGGGCTCGTCGCCAATCAGCTGGGCACCGACGGCAAACCCGTGTACGCCTCCCATTGCGAAGCCACCTACGATCCAACGCTCTGCCCCTGGAAGCAGCAAACCACGAGCAAAGAAGCATTCGACCAGTGGTACCGGGCAACCGATAACGTCAACAAGCCGTATGTCGTCTATTTTCTGTTTCAACCGAACGGCAACATCGTCACGTTCGACAGCAAATACTTTTTTCCAGCCGACGGCGCCGGCTGGAACAGCCTCGCCTATGCCAACGATTTCAAGCAAGCACAACTTCGGTTTCACGACCGAGCTGCACACGAAGTTCCAATACAACGGTGGCGAGACGTTCCGGTTCAGCGGCGACGACGATCTCTGGGTGTTCATCAATGGCAAGCTGGCCATGGACCTCGGCGGGCTCCACCCTCCGGCCGCGAACACGATCAACCTCGACAGCGCGGCGGGCACGCTGGGAATCGCGAAGGGCAACGTCTATACGCTCGAGCTCTTCCATGCCGAGCGCCACACGACCGCCTCGAATTTCCGGGTCGACTCGACCCTCACGTTCGTCGATTGCGGATCGATCCCGCCCGACATCAAGTAGCCCCTTAGCATTACTGCGTCAGATCCTCGCTACCAGATCGTTTCATCGGAGTAGCCATAAGCCCACTAGACTACTGACCGGACAGGCGAAACCGGCTAGCATTACTGCGTCAGTTCCTCGCTACCAGATCGTTTCATCGAAGTAGCCATAGGCCCACTAAAGTACTGACCGGACAGGCCAAACGGGCTAGCGGCGAGGCTGCAGAGGCGAGGCCTGACGGCCGTTCCGGTCTGATGCCCAACTCCGACGGCCTCGCCGTAACTTACCTGGCCGACATGCGGCAATTGCCGATCGTGATCTGTCATGGCCAAGATCTGACGCAGTAATGCTAGGGCGGAGCTGCAGAGGCGAGGCCTCACGGCCATTCCAGTCTGGTGGCCCAACCCCGACGGCCTCGCCGTAACTTACCTGGCCGACACGCGGCAATTGCCGATCGTGATCTGTCGTAGGCAAGATCTGACGCCGTAATGTTAGCGTCACCCCTCTCGGGCCTCGGATCGCGGCTGGCACTCGGCGCGCGCAGGTCTGCTACGCTTCTATCGTGCGTCGCGCGTGGATGCCGGCTCTTGGTTGGGTGCTCGTCTCCGGAATCGTGACGGGATGGCCGCGCGCGGGGATGTCACAGGATTTCGACCCCGCGGGGCGCCGCCACCGATCGACGGCGCCTCCGACGACGGCACCTGGTCCCACCCCAACCCACACGGCTCCCAAGAGCCCCAAAACCGAGAGTGGCGACGGGCAGTCGGGCTCGGGACCGGGCGCGGGTGTCCTCATCCCTCGATACACGGCCATCGTTCTGGCCCAACCGACGTCGCCCTTCCCCTTGCAGCGGCTCGCGCAGCTGTATCGGGAGCGCGATGGCAATCTCAAGCGGCTCATCGCCGACTTCGAAAAGCGAGCGGCCGACGCGGGACCAGAACAGTGGAACGCCAAGATCGTGCTGGCCGCGCTCTACCGCGAAGACGGGCGCCCCGAAGACGCCGTCAAAACGTACGAAAGCGCGATAGCGGCCCGACCGAAGGACCCGGCGCCGATGCTCGCTCTCGCCCAGCTCGCCCGCGACCGCAACGATCCCACGGCCGCCAAGCGGCACTACGAGCAGGCGCTTCCGCTCGTGTCGGCGCAGGAACGCGAGCAGGCGCTGCGCGCGCTGGTGGCCGTGTCGCTCGATCTCAAGGATTTCGACGCCGCCAAGAAGTTCCATCGCGATCTTTTGAAGCACGGCCCAAGCTCGCTGCTCGTTCGGGGCGAGCTCGGGAGAGAGCTCGAAACTCGGGGCGAATACGATCGGGCGGAGTCGGAGTTTCGTGAAGTCGTGGCGGCGTCGAGCGGAGACAACCGCACGCTTGCCCCCGCACTGCGCGATCTCGGACGCGTCCTCGCGCGACAGCGCAAGAACGCCGAAGCGTTGACGACTCTGAAGAAGGCCCTGTCCGCGGCCGGCGGCGAGGCCGGAGTGCGCGGCGAAATCTTCGCTCTCATCTCGGATGTCTATCGGTCGGAGAACAACCTCGGCGAGCTCATTCGGCTGCTCGAAGAAGAACATCCGACTGATTTTCAACGCATCGTGGCCATGGCCGCGCTTTACGAAGAGACGGGCCAAGTGGACAAGGCGCTGGCCGCCTATCGGCGCGCGCTGGCAACTTCGGCGCGCAACATCGACGTGCGCCTCAAAGTCATCCACCTACTGCAGGCGCAAGGAGAGCTGGAGCAAGCCATCCGCGAGTACGAGGCGCTCATTCGCGCGGCGCCCCACAACCCTGACTACGTCTTCGAGCTGTGCGAAACGCTCATCCAGCGTGGCGATCGCCCCCGAGCGCTCGCCCTTTTGACCCAGCTCGAGCAGAGGTCGGCGGGCGACGAAGAAATCCTGGTTCGCGTGGCCGATTTTTACGAACGGGTCGAGGAGAAGCAGAAATCGATCGCCGTGTTGTCCCGACTGTCTGCCCTCTCGCCCGGCGATCCGTCGCACCTCGTCGAACTGGGTGACCGCTTCTACCAGCAGGGCGACAAAAAGAAGGCGCTCGAAACGTGGACCCGGATCAAGACGGTCCTCCCCAATCGCGCCAAGGCCCTGGCAACGCTCGGCGAGGTCTACCTCGACCACGACATGCCCGCCGAAGGCGTGGAGGCGTTGCGGGAGGCGAGCCAGCTCGAACCCAGCAACATGGCCTACAAGAAGGCCTACGCCGTGGCACTCGAGCGGACTGCCACCGCCGGCGGCGCATCGGCGGCAGCCAATGGGAAGTTCGAGGAGGCGCGCGCGATTTGGGATTCCCTCGTCGCGGCGAGCAAGAACGACAAGACTCTCGCGCGTGAGGCCCGCGCCCACATCGTCACGCTCTACGGCCTCCTGCACCAGCTCGAGCAACAGCTTGCCCCGCTCGAGCGGCGCTTCTCGGCGCGTCCAGCGGACCTCGAAGCAGGGAAGCTTCTGGCCGACGTGCAGATACGGCTTCACCGGCTGTCGGATGCCGAACGAACGCTACGCCGGGTGGCCGAGCTCGCACCGGGCGACGCCGATTCGCTGTTGGCGCTGGAGCGGGTGCTGGTGCTCGAGCAGAATTTGACGGCCGCCATCGACGTCCTCAAGAAGTTGGTGGAAGTCGACCCCAAGAGGGCGCGCGAGTTCTACCAGCGGATGGCGCAATACGCCGCCGAGCTTTACCGCGACGACGAGGCGATCGCGTTTGCAGCCCGAGCCGTTCAGCTGTCGCCCGAAGATGCCGAGGGGCACAAGAAGCTCGGCGAGATGTACCGCAAAAAGCAGGACATCGAGCGAGCTATCCAAGAATTCCGAGCGGCGATCACCAAAAACGACAAGCTCTTTCCCGTCTACTTCGAGCTCGCCGAGCTCTTGCTCTCACGCGGCAACACGGACGAAGCGGATCGATTGTTCCGTCGCGTCGTGCGAGCCGCGCCGGACGAAGAGCTCGTGTCGCAGGCGGCGCGCCAATCGATGCAGATCAATCTCGGCAAGGGCTCGCTGGAAGCACTCGAGCAGGATTTACTGCCGGTCGCGATCGGCAACCCTCGCAAGACGATTTACCGGCGGCTCCTGGTCGAGCTCTACGGGGCCATGGCTTTTCCGTTGATCCAAACCGTGCGCCAGGGGCAGTCGGCAGAAGTCGCATCGGCCAAGCAGGCGCTTCGCACGATCGGGACGCGCGCCATCAAGCCTTTGCTCGATGCGCTTGCCGACGACAAAGAAACTCAGCAGCGGATCGCGGTGGATCTGTTGGGGTTCGTGGAGAACAAGAGTGCCGGCCCGGCGCTCTTCGCCTTCGCCACCGGCCAAGCGGAGCAACCGCTTCGGGTACAGGCGATGCTTGCGTGCGGCTCGCTGCGCGACCACGCGCTCCTGCCGAAATACGCGACGCTCCTTCTTCCCAAGGAAGGCAGCGCGCTCGCCTCCGGCGATCCCATCTCGGTTGCCGCGGCGTGGAGCGTCGCCCGGCTGGGGGAGAAGAAGGCGTCGCCGCTCTTGATGAAGCTATTGTCCAAAGGCTCGCCCGAGCTGCGCGCGCTCGCGGCGATCGGCCTTGGCCTTCTCGGCGACAAGCAGAGCGTGGCCGAGCTCTCGGCGCTTGCGCGGTCGGTCGAGGCAGGCAATGTCGCGCGTGCTGCCGCGGCGTTCTCGCTCGGCGAGCTCGGTGCCAAAGATGCCACGAGCACGCTGTTGTCGCTGGCGCAGGGCGCAGACACGCTTCCCCGTCAGGCATCGCTGCTCGCCCTGGCGCGACTCGGCAGCGACACCGCGCCTTCGGTCATCGCGGACGGGATCTTCGCGGCAGATCCGGCGCTGCGCGAGAGCGCGGTGCTCGCCGCCTTGGTTCTCGAGACGGGGCAATACCGAAACGCGCGCGACCCGCTGCCGGTGCCCGATGGCGCGATCGAGATCCGA
>DASWDH010000155.1:0-6104 GCA_036395495.1 Polyangiaceae bacterium | reverse complement strand
AGCCGCGAGAGCGTCCCTCGACGCTCTCTTTCTATGGCTGGCAGATCCTTGCCAGCGGTGAAGTGGGGGGCATCGTTGCGGCGGGCGCCATGGTGTTGCCGGACCGGCTGCTCGGGTCTTGGCCGGCGACCGCTGCCTTCTTGATCGCCATGCCGACGTATGCGCTCGGTGGTCCGATCGTGCACTGGACGCATGGCCATTTCGAGAAGGGCCTCCTCAGCTTCGGAGGCAATGTCGTCGGTCCTTTGATCGGTGGTTTTACCGGGGAGGCCATACGTTGCAACCAAGACAGCGCGCCGGCGGACTGCGCCGCGCGCGGTTTTCGGGTGGGCTTCGCGGTGGCCCTCATGGTCGTGCCGGTCGTGGACGCGCTGGTGCTCGGCTGGGAGAACCGTCCGCTCGACGACTACACGGCGCGCGCAGATGCCCGACGCGGCGCCGAGGTTTCAATCACTCCGACGTTCGGCGTCGATGCGCAGAGGACGGTTCGGTTCGGCTTCTCGGGCGTTTTCTGAAAGCACTTTAGCGAACACCCTTGCGCTGAACGCGATTCATCGGGATGTCTTCGTCCCATTCGTTTCCGTGGCCATCGTAGTGGACGCGATAGCGGTCATCGCCGAGCACGCCGATGATGGTGGCCGGGTAGATCGATCCGTGCCATTCGACGCGCACGTGGTCGCCGAGTCGATAAACATCGAGCACCTGCGGAGCGGCCGATGCGCTCGCGCTTGCACCTGCACTTGCGCCGGGCTTGGGCTGGGTCTTCGTGCGCGGCGCAGCTGGGGGTGCCGCGCCCGGAGTCGTGCTCAACCTCGCCCGAATGCGGGTCGCCGGAATCGTCTCGTCCCAATCTTCACTGAAGCCATCGTAATGGACATGGAACTTCGCCGGACCTTCCACACCGACGATGACGGCGGGGTACTCGCCCCCGCGCCAGTCGATGAGCACGTGATCGCCGACCTGATGGGCGCGGCGGCATCCGGCCATTCCGAGAAGTACGATGGCCGTCCAGGTGCGCAGGTCCATGTTCACGATCCCCGGAGCACGCGATCGTGCCACAAGAGCATCTCGAGCGTACCCACTTCTCGCAGCCAGGGCTGATCGTGCGGACCGGGGAGGACGACGAGGTCGTGCTCGATTCCCCGCTCACAGAGCGCGCGGGAAAACGCCACATTGGCTCCTTGGAACGGATCGCGTGTGCTCGTCTCGATGTGCAAACGCCGCGGCCCGGCTGTCTTCAACGCCTCGGAGACGCGATCGGCCCACTTCGGAGCGGCGGATTCCCGAAGGGCCGCCTGCACCCCGCCCCACGCGCCGAACAGGGCTGGCCTGCGCAAAAAGACCTCCAGCCCGATGAAGCCCCCGAGCGAGCAACCGTCGACGCCCGTGCGCGCCGCCACGGTTTCGGCTGGAGTTTTCGATCGAACCTCGGGGAGAAGCACGTCCCCGATCCAGCTCGCGAAGCCATCGAGCGCCCCCTGTGTATTGGCGAGCCGCCACACGTTGGGCGTGAAGGGACACACGAAGATCGTGCGGCCGTCGAACGGACGACTTCCCAAAGGTGAGCGGGAGAGTCGCGCGTACGAAGTCAAGAGCCCATAACGATCGACCCAGGCGCGCACCCCCGCCGTCTCGTTCGTCGTCTCGCCAAGACCATGCAAAAGCACCAACACCGGAACGCACAAGCCCGCGGCGAGTCCGCGGGGGACGAGCACCAGCGCGCGCCGCGAGAGCTCGGCCGAGCCATCGAGCTTCCAGTCGAGCACGTCGAATCGATCCTCCGCGAGCGCAGCCACCGACGCTGCTCCGACGCCGAAAAATCCTCTGCGGCCCAACTCTCGTCGCATGGCTGAAGCTTACCCCGCGCGGCTCTCTTGCCCCAGAGCCTCACGTGCAGCCGCAATGGCACGCTTGACTTGCGCCATCGAAGGCGAGCCGATCGCCGTGCGTCGCTCGATCGCCACCTCGGGGTCGAGCACTTCCAGCACCTTTTCGTCGAGCACCAGATGAAAGCCGCGCATGACCTCGATCGGCAATTCGGCCAGCGGCACGCCCCGCGTCATCGCTTCGCGCACCAGACGGCCGGTGATCTCGTGCGCCTCGCGGAACGGCACCCCGCGCGCGGCGAGAAAGTCGGCCACCTCGGTCGCCGTCAGGTAACCGGCGTCGAGGGCGGCGCGCATCCGATCGACGCGAAAGGTCGCGGTGGCGAGCGCCCCGGTGAGCGCCTCGAGCGAAACCGCCACCGTGGCCACCGCGTCGAAAATGGGCGTCTTGTCTTCCTGGAGATCGCGGTTGTAGCCGAGCGGCAATCCTTTCTCGAGCGTGAGGAGCGAGACCAGGGAACCGATGACCCGCGCGCTCTTGCCGCGAACGAGCTCGGCGACATCGGGGTTTTTCTTTTGCGGCATCATCGATGAGCCGGTGGCAAACGCATCGTCGAGCTCGATGAACTGGAACTCCTGACTCGACCAAAGCACGATCTCTTCGCCGATCCGTGATAGGTGGACCGCGGTGATCGCCAGCGCAGCCGCGAGCTCGGCCAGAAAATCGCGGCTGGCAGTGGCATCCATGCTGTTGGCCATCGGCCGGTCGAACTCGAGATCTTCGGCCAGCTTCTCGCGATCGATGTCGAAGGTCGTTCCCGCGATGGCGCCCGCCCCGAGCGGCATCTCGTTCATGCGCCTCCGCGCGTCGTCGAGCCGCCCGCGGTCACGTCGCAGCATCTCGAACCACGCGAGCAGATGATGAGCGAGCCTCACCGGCTGCGCGCGCTGCAGGTGCGTGTAGCCCGGCAGAAGCGTGTTCGTGTTTTCCTCGGCGCGATCGACGAGCAGACCGCACAGCGTGTCGAGTCTTTCTCCGATGTGCGTGGCCGCGCGCCTGGCCCACAGTCTCAAATCGGTCGCCACCTGATCGTTGCGCGAGCGGCCGGTGTGGAGCTTGCCGCCGAGCGGACCGATGATCTCGATGAGACGAGCTTCGATGTTCATGTGCACGTCTTCGAGCTTGGGATCCCATTTGATTTGACCTTGGCGGACCTCCTCGAGGATCGCCTCGAGGCCCGCGGTCATTCGTTCGAGCTCGTCCTCGTCGAGCAAGCCCGCCCGCCCGAGGGCGCGTGCGTGCGCGAGCGATCCATGGATGTCGTCCTCGGCGAGCACCTTGTCGACGTCGACGCTCGCCGACAGCCGCAGCATGGCTTCGGAGAGCGAGCCGGTGAACCGCCCGCCCCAGGTACGTTGCTTGGTCATTCGAACCACCTCGCGAGGGCGCCGCCCAGCGTTTCGAGCCTTTCATGACGCGCCCAAAAGCGCCGGTAGTCTTTCACGACGCGCTCTCCGAGGCCCGTGCGCATCGCAAAATCGGTGATCCGGGTGATCGTGAAACGCAAAGCGCCGATACGCCCCTCGGTCGACATCGCCGCGAGCTCGGCTGCCGAGAGGCGGCGCACCTTGGCGTAGCCGCTGAACATCGCGCGAACCAGGCCTTCGTCGAGGTCCGCGCCGTAGCACCAGGCCAGGACCGTCACCATGAGATCATAGACCCAAGAACCGTCGCACGCGCTCTCGAAGTCGAGCAGCGCGACCGGCACGCCGTTTTCCCAGAGGATGTTGTCACGAAAGAGATCGCCGTGGATGATGCCGTGCGGCAGCCTGGGATCGCGGGCTTTTTCCGCCCGTTCGAGTCGCGATCGGATCTCGGGGACCCGAGCGCGAAGGACCGGATCCTCGGCGAGCGCGATCCGGTCCAGACGAACGCGCAGGTCCTCGATACGAAAGCGGCCCGGTCGCGCCTCGGGGAAGCTCGCTCCCGCGGCGTGCATCTCGGCCAGTCTTTGACCGACTTTGCTGGCCACCTCGGGGGTGACTCTCGCCTGGCAAAGGATTTCGCCCCCCTGCCAGGGAAAGAGCGCCACCGGCCTGATCGTCCGCGCTTCTCCCTCGACGCTCGGCACCTCGAGCACCCACGTGAAGCCGGTCCCGTCCCGGCGCGGCAGAGGTCGCGGCGTCGGGACGCCGTGCGAAGCGAGGTGGTCCAAAAGACGGGCTTCTCCTTCCGCCCCGTCGCGGTCTTGCTCTTCGTAGACGCGGGCAAAGAGGGGAATTCCGTCGGCGAGCTCGAGTCGGTAATTCGAGTTCACCGATCCCGCGGGAACGCCGGTGACGCCGCGCACGTCCAGCCCGAATGCCGCGCCGAGCGCCCTCGCTTGCTCGATCGTCAGCTCGGTGTAAGTGGCCATGGGCAGCCTTTACCTTGCGCGCGCGGGCGAGCCAACCTAAGACTAACCTCGAAGAGGAAGAGGCGGACTTCGCCAGCGCATGCCAGAAATTTATGGGAACAAGACGGGGCTCCCGCCGAGCGCGATCAGGACCCTCGAGCACATCTACCGGCGGAAGATCCCCCTTGCCCGCGTCGCCACGCCGGAGCTCCTCCGGTCGCTGGCCGATGCGTCCAAGCAGACGGGCAGGCAGGTAGGGGCCCTCGTCCATCGATCGGGTAACGTCGATTACGTCATCGTGGGTGACGCGGGCCGGCTGGTGTTGCCGGACATCGGCCGACTTCGCGCAGCCGAGGGGCGTTTTCGCGCGCTGCGCCTCGTGCACACGCACCTGCACGGCGAGCCGCTGACGCGCGACGACTTGGTCGATCTGGTGCGCCTGCGTCTCGACCTCGTGGCCGCGGTTCAGCTCGCGCCGGACGGCACGCCACGTGCGGTCGTCTACGCCTACAACACGCCTCCCCCGAGCTCCCCGCCGTACCGCGAGGTCGGTCCCATCGGCGTTCACCAGCTCGACTTCGACTTCGGCGGACTCATGACCTCGCTGGAAGCGGAGTTTGCCAAGGTGGCTCGACTCCGAAAAATCGAAGCGAAGGACGGCCGTGCCATTTTGGTCTACGTCGGCGAAAAAGACGCCCGCCGGCATGCCGACGAGGCCGAGCCACGCCTGGCCGAACTTCGCGAGCTCGCGCGCACGGCGGGCGTCGAGGTCGTCGACACCGTCGTCCAATGGCGCGATCGCATCGACCCCAAATTCGTGATGGGCAAAGGCAAGCTCGAAGACGTGGTGATTCGCGCCGTCGAACGCGATGCGCAGACGCTCATCTTCGATCGCAATCTTTCGCCCGCGCAGATCTCGGCGATCGCCAAGAATACCGATCTCAAGATCATCGATCGCTCCCAGCTCATCCTGGACATTTTCGCTCAGCGCGCGCAGTCGCGTGACGGCAAGCTGCAGGTAGAGCTCGCTCAACTCAAGTACTCGCTTCCGCGGCTCGGGCAAAAAGACGATTCGCTTTCGCGCCTCACCGGCGGGATAGGCGGACGGGGGCCGGGCGAGACGAAGCTCGAAATTGGGCGCCGCCGAGCGAGGGAGCGGGTGACCCACTTGGAGGCGCAGCTCAAGACGTTGGCCAAGCAGCGCCAGCAAAGGCGCCGCCGGCGGGGGCGGCTCGACGTGCCGGTGGTCTCCATCGTCGGTTACACCAACGCCGGCAAGAGCACGCTGCTCAACACGCTCACCCATTCCGACGTGCTGGCGGAAGACAAGCTCTTCGCGACGCTCGATACGCGATCGCGCCGCTTGCGTTTCCCGCAAGAGCGCGAGGTCATCATCACCGATACGGTCGGCTTCATCCGCGACTTGCCGAAGGATCTCTTCGCCGCTTTTCGAGCGACTTTCGAGGAAACGGCGGACGCCGATCTTTTGCTGCACGTCGTCGACGCCGCCGACCCGGCGCACCCCAAGCACATCGAGACGACCGAAAAGCTTCTAGCCGAGCTGTCGCTGGTCGCAATTCCCCGCCTGCTCGTCTTCAACAAAATCGATCTGGTGGCTCCCGTCGAGGCTCAGGCACTCCGCCGCAATCATCGCGACGCCCTCTTCATCTCGGCGACCAACCGTGAAACGACGCGCGCCCTGCTCGATCGTATCGCCGAGCTGCTCGCCGAGAAGTGGACCGAAAGCTCACGCGTGCCAGCGGCGGAAACAGAAATCACGCCCGAAGACGAGTTGGTCCAAACGGTGGCCGAAACCAATGGCGAGGCTCGCGAGCAAAACTTGACCACGCTCGAAGAAATGCTCGGCACCGCTCGCCGCCGG
>DASWDH010000154.1:0-14443 GCA_036395495.1 Polyangiaceae bacterium | reverse complement strand
ACCAAGAACGTCCCCAATCCCGGTACGGGCGTCCCCTGTTATCACCTCTACGCGCACGACGTACAAACGACGGTCTCCGAAAACAGCAGCCGGCTGCTGTTCGAACCGTCCAACGCCGGTGCAGACACGCGCCTCGAGCCGGGCAGCTTGGGACCCGCATCGCTCCAAGGTGATTTCGTGGTGGAGATGACCGATCCCGGACCGGTGGGGATGCCGGTCGCCGGTACCGATGTCGGCGGTGGTGCGGCGAAGTTCCGCTACCTGCAGGTCACGCTCACATCGATCGGGCAAGTTCGCCCGGCGGGCAAGAACCCGAACCTCTGCGTCGAGAACACGGCGGCTGTCGCCGGCAACGAGACCGGCCGAGCGTTCGTGGTGATCGGACCGCTGCCATGAGGAGGAGAACGAGAAGCTGATGTCGTCGAAGCAAACCCATCGAGCCCGCCGCGCGATTGTCGCTATCGCCGGCGTGGCCGCCGCCGCCGCGGCGGCCCGCACTGCAAGCGGGCAAATCGACACCAATCCTCCGCTTCAAAACGTGATGCTGCTCGTCGACACCTCGGGGTCGATGGAGTACGCGTCGGATGGATCGAACGTAACATGCGACCAGGTCGACGCGTCGCTGCCGAACGAACCGAAAGGCGCGCCGACGAAGAGCCGCTGGACACAGGTCGTCGAGGTTCTCACCGGCGACGTTCAAAACTACAGCTGCTACACGCAGGACCGAAGGTCGAACGCCTTCCGCGAAGAATACAAGCTCGCGAACGTCAACTCCTACGACCACAACTACCACGTTCCCTACCACCGCATTCTTTCGGCCACGGGCTGCACGGTCGGCGCGGGGGTCGCCGACGCGAACCCGTTTCTCTGGGGGACGACGCCGTTCAAGTATCACCTGTGGAACGATGCCTCGAAGACCTGCACGACCTTCCAACAGGCGGAAACGGGCTTGCTCGACGCGTACCGCGATCGCGTTCGCTTCGGATTGATGACGTTCGACACGTCGGTCGACGCCGGAACGGGACTTTCGGGGCTGACGTCGGCCGACTCCACGACGGGTCAGGCGGGAACGTGGAGCTACTTTCTCGATTGGCGCACGAGCTCCGACTGCAACGCGAACGCCAGCTGCGCCAAAGGGCGGCCGGCTGGTTGTGCCGCCAATTCGCCGATGGAAGTCGGCGCTCGTAACGCGGCGGCACCGCCTTGGGAAGGCAGGATGGTTCCGTTCGGCTCGCCGGTGGCGGACGTCGCCGCGGTGCGCACGAGTAACCAACACATCCAACAAGTCTTGACGGCCGTCCGGCCGTTCGGCGCGACGCCCATCAATGGACTCCTCAGCGATGCCCGCGATTTTTTTCGCGCCGATGGGGACGCCGACTACGTCAATGGGCAGACCTGCGACACCAGAACCGGCATCGGTTGTTTCGGTCCCAAGCACGACGCTTTCGTTGCCGAGGGATGTCGAAAAAATTTCATCATCCTGCTGACCGACGGTGAGCCGAACCTCGACCTCCGCCCTTATTGCGAAGGAACGAGCAACGGCCTCGACGGAGTTTGCCCCTACAAAGACAAGAGCTTCGAGATCGTGAAAGATCTCGCTCATCCCACCGACGGAAGGAACCCCATCAAAACGTACGTCATCGGGTTCGCGGTCTCGTCGGTCGACACCGGCCAACCTTTGCCGATCGACTGCACTCAGATTTCATCGAAGGGAGCCAATGGAGCCGGCGATACCTTCGATCCGAAGAACCTGTGTGGGCCGAGCATGGATCCGCGGCTGTCGGCTTGTTGCACGCTCGCCAAGGTCGCCTTCTACGGCGAGAGTACCAATGCGTACTTCGCCACGAATGCGACCGAGCTGCGCACCGCGATGGCCGCCATCTTGCGCAGCATCGACGCCAAGGTCTCGACGCGCACGATGCCGGTGTTCGGTTCGGCATCGAACGAGACGTTCGGCGGCGCCTTCTCGTTCTACTCCTCGTTTCGCGCCGACAGCGCCGATGTCTGGTCCGGCGTCCTCGAGCGGCAGCGCACGAAGTGCGTTCCGGAAACGGCCGGCCAGGCAACCGTCATCACCGCCAAAGATCTTCCCATCGACGCCAACCAAGGCGACAGCTTCTCGGACAACATCAACGCGGCCGACGGCTCTCACCCCCGCCAGTTTTATACGGTGATTGCCGACGCCGACGCCGCGGGCCTACGTGGGTCGGACCGCTCGATCAGGCCCTCGATCTCCGCATCGAACCCGGATGGGATCGGCATCGCCACCGGCACGCTGGTCAGCGGAACGGCCACCGATTTCTTCGCCCCGAAGATCCCGGCTACGGCGATGCGGGTCACGAAATCATCGTGCACCGACAAACCGCTTCCCGCGACGGACGACGATTGCGCCAGGCTTTTCATGAAATGGGAGATCGCGACCGACAACGCTCCGTACCAAAAACGCACGGTCGCGTTCGGCGCCATCTACCATTCGACACCGGTGCTCGTGGGAGCTCCCAACGAATTTCTGCGCGACGAATCCTATACGCAGTTCACCGTCGAGCAGGCCAAACGACCGCCCGTGCTCTATACGTCGACGACCGACGGGCAGCTTCACGCCTTCAAAGTAGACAAGTCTCCCGCCGACAAGGACGACACGTTCACCATCGACAAGAAGGTGAACAACGAGCTCTGGGCGTTCTTTCCGCCCGCGGCGCTGCCCAGAATTGCGGCGCAGTATCCGAGCAGCGAGCAGGTCATCCTCGACGGCGCTCCGGTCGTCAAGAACGTGGTTTTCAGCCGCAACGACGCGGAAGCCAAAAACGGAGGCGCGGCGGCCAAGTGGCGCACGGTCTTGGTTTCCGGATTCGGCGGCGGGGGGCCCGGTTATTTCGCCGTCGATATCACCAATCCCGTTCCGAAAACGGGCGATGCCAAAACGGGTCCCAAGATGCTTTGGCAACTCACCACCGACGACACCGGCCAGCGCCTGTTCGGCAAGCGCAGCGGCACCCCGGCGATCGCCATGCTTTTTTTCAGCGTGAGCGGGGAGGCACCCCAAGAGTACGCCGTCGCCATTCTCCCGGGAGGTGAAAGCGATGGTCCGACGACGGGAGCATGCCCCCAGCTCGGCACCTCCGATCTCGTCGACCCGGCGCGGCCGCCGCGCAAACAAGTCCGCTGCTGGGCCAACGACGCGGCCCGCTCGTTGACGGTCGTGCGTCTCGATACCGGCGAAGTCGTGCGCAGCTTCCGCGGCGAATCGGACGGCCCGGCGTCGGTCCTCGCCCGCTCGCGCGATAGCCAGAACCGCTTCACCCCGGTCAATGCTCCGATCTCCGGCCAGCCGGTGATCTTCCCGGCAACCACCGGCGCGGTGGCCGACCGCGCGTTCGTTGGAGATCGCGATGGAATGTTGTGGCGCGTCGACCTCTCTTCGCAAGATCCCCGGCAGTGGACGATGAAGCTCTTCTTCGACGCCTACACCGGCCCGGCGTTCGATGCCGGACAGCCCATCAGCACGCCGCCCGTCCTCTCGGTCGATCGTGTGGGCAATGTCACGGTGGCGTTTTCGACCGGCGACCAGGAAACGTTCCTCGCCACGACGGGCATGCAGAATTTCCTCTGGTCACTTCTCGAGCAGTCCGGAGGATCGCGCGCGTTTCAGTCGAAGGCTCTGTGGTCCAAAACCCTGAGCGATGGCGAGAGGGTGTCGGGGCCGATGTCGCTTTTCAGCTCGACGCTCTTTTACACGACGTTCACGCCGCCTCCGATCAACGCCGACAAGAAGTGCACGAACGGCCAGTCGAAGTTGTGCGGCGTGCACTACATGCAGCCGGCGGCCGAGGAGGGCCGGGGCGGCGCACCCGGAATCCCGCCCCTCAACAAGGACAACCCGACGGAGCCCTGCATGCAGTTCGGTGAGAGCATCATCTTCGGGGCCGGCATCACCCAGAAGCCCACCTGCAATGCCGAAGCGACGTTCGACGACCCGTACCTCGGATTCGGGCACACCGGGCTCATCAACATCAATCCGGGCAGGTTTCAGCTCGTCGTGCAGACGGGCCCGGGCGGCGCGAGTCAAACAGGGGGGCAAATCAACACCCGCACCATCGAGCTGACCGCACCGATGACGACCACGCGAATCGACTCGTGGGCCTCGGTCATCGAATGAAGGCGCTCGTTCCGGTGATCGGATTCGCCGTCGCGCTCGGGTCGGGCGCCTGCGCGAAGAAAGAGCCGACCGCCACGCCGGTCGCCAGCGCCAGCGCCAGCGCTCGCGGCCTCGATCGCTTGCTGCCCGGCGAGCTCGCCGAGGGGCGCGAGCGCGCGATGGGGCTGGCGGTGCCGCGCGACATGCGCGTGGAGCGCGTCTTCGACGATTCGGTCGTCGCAAAGGGGCGCGTCGGAGCCGACGCCCTCGCCACCTACGTCCGCAAGCGCGTCGATGTGACCACGATCGAAATCGGCGGGACGCGCACGCTCTTTCCCCGCGCGCACATCAAGGGACAGCCGGACGGCCGACTGGTGCGTATCGAAGTGATGCGGGACCTCGAGACGACGGTGCTCATCGTACGCGACGTGACCCCGCCCCCGGTTCCATCGGGCTTGACGGAGGACGAGCGGTGGCGCAAAGCCGGCGTCGTTCCCGGAAAACCGTTCGACCCCTCGGCGCTCTAGCATGACTGCCGCAGTCTTGGCATCGGCAGATCACGATCGGCAGATTGGGCGCCGACCCAACGCAAACTACGGCGAGGCCGTCGGAATCACCCGAGATGCGAAACGAGCCGCGACGGCCTAGCCAGCCTCGCTCCGCGACACCGAGATCCGCCTCTTCCGGGTGGCGGAAATCTGCGGACTCGAGCTCTATCGTCTAGCGCCGCTGATCGCCTTGGCGACCTTGGCCAAGAGGTCTTGGATCTTGAAGGGCTTGGTCAAATAGTGGCGGGCGCCGGCGTTGATGCCTTCGACGACGTCCCGCGGCGAATCGCGGCCGCTGAGGAAGATGAGCGGCACCGGTTTGAGCCTGGCCTCGGACTTCAGTTTGCCCGCCAACGCCCAACCATCCATGCGAGGCATCATCACATCGAGGATGATGAGGTCGGGCGGTCTCATGCGGACGAGCATCTCCAGCGCGAACTGGCCGTCGGCCGCTTCGTAGACCGTGTATTCGTGCGCGAGAGAGCGCACGAGCATCTGGCGAATCGCGTCGTCGTCTTCCACGACCATCACCACCTTCGCCGAAGGTCCGGGCGATGCGACCGGCCGGGGCTCGCGGAGCGACGCCGGGGGCGTGACCAGTCGAGACACGAACGATGCGTCCTCTACAGCTGCGTGGGTTGGGTGGGGCGCCGGGACGGCTGGAGCGCCTGCGGGAGGGGCGACACGAAGAGGCGGTTTGGGGGGCGCGAGCGGCGGCGGGATCGGCTTGGCCATGCCCGGCGCCAGGGGCGCGGCGCGCGGCGCGGGAGGCGGCGGCGACAGAGGAACCGCGGGCTTCGCGACGGGCGGCGCGGGCTTGTCGGGCGATGTAGGGGCCGAGGCTTCCTGCTTCGGGCGTTCCGCACGCGAAGGGTGGGACTGCGCCGCGGTGGCGGGCGCGCCCATGACGAGCTTGCCGAAAGGAGAGCGCGGGGGTGTGGGGGCTTGCGCCACGGCGAGCGAGACAACGGCGGGAATGCCGGCGACTTGAGCTCGCAGGCCGCCTCCGCCGCATCGGGCTTTCGGGCGCGGCTTGGCCGGTGTAAAGACCCGGCACCATGTCCACTGACACTGGCCCGCTCAAGCGAACTGCGCTGTACGAAGAGCACAAGAAGCTCGGCGGCAGACTGGTCCCCTTCGCCGGCTGGGAAATGCCGGTGCAGTACGCGGGAATCGTCGAGGAGCATCGGGCCGTACGCAGGGCAGCGGGATTGTTCGATGTGTCGCACATGGGCGAGATCGAGCTGCAGGGGGAACATGCCGCCGCGGTGGTCGATTATCTCGTCACCGGGGACGCGGCGGCGCTCGCCGACGGCCGGGCGCTCTACACCTGCGCGTGCAACGAGCGAGGGACCATCCTCGACGATCTCATCGTGTACCGGCTGGGGCGCGAAGCTTTTCTCATCGTCTGCAACGCCGGCAACCGCGAGAAGATCAGCGCTCATTTTCGGAAGGCTGCCGAAAACCATTGCGACTTCCAGGACAGGTCCGACCAGATCGCCCTTTTGGCGCTTCAGGGACCGCGCGCGATCGAGGTGCTGGGGCTCGCCGGCAAGGACGCCGCCCAATGCGCCGACCTCAAGAGCTTTCAATTCCGCGACGCCGTCGTGGCCAACGTTCGAGTCACCGTCGCGCGCACCGGCTATACGGGAGAAGACGGTGTGGAGATCTTCTGCGCCTGGAGCGATGCCGTCCACATGTGGCGCACGCTCCTCGAGCTCGGCAAACCCATGGGAATCGAACCTGTGGGGCTCGGTGCTCGTGACACGTTGCGGCTCGAGGCACGCCTCGCGCTGTACGGCAACGACATCGACGAGACGACCAACCCGTTCGAAGCAGGGCTCGGCTGGATCGTCAAGATGAACAAGCCGATGTTCGTCGGCAAGGAAGCTCTGGCGGCGATCTCGGCGGGTGGACTCTCGCGCAAGCTCGTCGGCTTCGAGATGACCGGTCGGGGCGTCGCGCGCCACGGTTACTCGCTTCTCGACATGGCCGGCAACACCGTCGGCGTCTGCACGAGCGGCGGCCCTTCGCCGACGCTCGGCAAGAACATCGGCCTCGGGTATCTCCCGATCCCGCTCGGCGAGATCGGCACCACCTTTCAGGTCGACTGTCGTGGAAAACCCATCGGGGCCGCGGTGGTCAAGACTCCGTTTTACAAACGCAATCGAGGAGCAGCATGAGCGACAAGTTCGATGTGAGGGAAGGTTTTTTCTACACCAAAGACCACGAATGGGCGGCGGCCAAACCGGACGGCATCGAGGTCGGGATCACCGCCTACGCCGTCGATCAGCTGGGCGATATCACGCTCGTCAACCTCGACGTCAAGGTCGGAGAAAGCGTAACCGCCGGCAAGGCGTTCGGCACGATCGAATCGGTGAAGACGCTGAGCGATCTCTTTTCGCCGGTGAACGGCAAGGTGGCCAAGATCAATCAAGAGCTCGAAGCGCGTCCCGAGCTCGTCAACGAGGACTGCTATGGGAAAGGATGGATGATCCTCGTCACGCCCTCCGATCCTACCGAGAAGGACAAGCTCCTTTCGCCGTCGGCCTATGGCGAGCTGCTGAAGACCGTTTCACATTAGCCGGCGCATGCGTTACTTACCGCACACGAAAGAAGAGATCGCGGCGATGCTTGCCACCATTGGCAAGGCGACGATCGACGAGCTCTTCGACCAAATTCCCAAGGAGGTCCGCCTCGCTCGGCCGCTCGCCATCGAAGCAGCGCTCGACGAGGCGAGCCTCATGCGACACTTGGACCAGCTTTCGCGCAAGAACCGCGGAGCGGAGCTCACTAGCTTTCTCGGCGCTGGCGCCTACGATCACCCGATCTCCCCTGCGGTCGATCAGCTGCTCTTGCGCAGCGAATTCTATACGGCGTACACCCCCTACCAGCCCGAGGTCGCGCAGGGCACGCTGCAGTCGATTTTCGAATTTCAGACGATCGTGAGCGAGCTCTTGGGGCTGCCGGTCGCCAACGCGTCGATGTACGACGGGGCGAGCGCCGCAGCCGAGGCCGTTCTCATGGCCAAGAGGCTCACCCGCCGCGAGCGGGTACTCGTCTCTTCGGGTGTCCACCCGCATTACCGGCAGACGATCGACACGTATTTGCAGGGTATCGGTGTCGGAAAGGATGCCATCGGAACGATGCCGCTCGGAGACGACGGCCGGCCGAACCTCAGCGCTCTCGGAGAGCGAGCAGGCGAAGACCTCGCGGCGATCGTGATTGGCTACCCCAATTTCTATGGCTGCGTGACCGACGTACGACGGGCGGCCGACGTGGCCCACCGTCACGGCGCGCTTCTCATCACCTTGACGCAGGAGCCGTTCGCGCTCTCGCTTCTCGAGCCTCCGGGAGAGCTCGGCGCCGACATCGCCGTCGGCGAAGGGCAACCTCTCGGCATCCCGCTTCAGTTCGGGGGACCCTACGCGGGACTCTTTGCCTGCCGAGAAGGGCGCGAGTTCCTGCAGCAGATCCCGGGCCGCTTGGTCGGCGAGACCGTCGACAAGAACGGCGAGCGAGGCTACGTCCTCACGCTCGCCACGCGCGAGCAACACATTCGTCGCGAGCGCGCGACCAGCAACATCTGCACGAACACCGGGCTCTGCGCGCTCGCGGTCACGATTCGGATGTGCATGCTCGGAAAGCAGGGGTTTCTCGAAGCGGGACGGCAGTGTCTCGCCAAAGCCGAGTACCTGAAGGAAAGGATCGAGGGCCTGCCCGGCTACGCCCTCGTCTATCCCTCCACGCCGACGTTCAACGAGTTCGCCGTGCGCGTGCGCGGAGGCAACGCCGCCCGGGTGGTCGAGGCTCTCGAACCGAAAGGTTTTCTCGCTGGGCTCGACCTCGGCCGCGTCGACCCCAAGCGATCCGACCAGCTCCTCATCGCCGTCACCGAGCGGGTCATTCGTTCGGACCTCGACGGGTTCGTCGCCGCCCTCGACGGGATTTGATTCACGCTCTAATCAGAGATGGCGCAGAGCGGGGATGAGCGCGCGGTCGAATCGGTCGATCTCGGGACTCTTGGGTTCGAGCGTGGCCATGGCGGCAACCGAACGCCGGGCCCCCTCGCGAAAGGCGCCGAGAGCGATACCCAGGTAGTCGGGAGGGTACTGATCGAGCTTGCCGAGGCCGCGTTCGAGCAGACGCGATGCGCCGCGTGGTTCGCGCTGCACCAACAGCTTGTGGAACGCGCTGGTCACCTGAATGAGACCCTGCACGAAGAGCCGCCATTGATCGTCGAGCTCGTCGATCCAGATCTCCTCCCACGCTTCGTGCGCTTCGTAGAACTTTCCCTCGTTGTGCAGCCGCATCGCCACGGCGAACTGCGGCCGCTCGGTCGGCGGCACCGGGTCAGCGGGAGCCATCGCGCAGCGGCGGCACGACGGTGTTCGGCCAGTAACTCGTCGCGGTCGTCCGATACACCGTGAGCCGCAGAAAATCGATGCCGACCGTCGCTCCGTAAGTGCGAACATCGTTCGAGCCACGCTCGGTCATCCCGGTCACTTGAATGCCGAACGGTGCGCCGAGCACGAGCGCACCGATGAGACCGGTCGAGCTCTCGCCCCACCACCGCTGATAGCCGCCGCCGTCGAGCGCGAACCCGAAGCCCCCACGCACGAACCCGCCGCTCGCCATGCGAGCAACGAGGGCGAGATCGCTCCCATGACCGAAGAAGGTCAACGTCTTCATCAATCCGCCGACGATGACCATCGCGCTCGGTGTCGAACCCATCCCGAGCTCGGCTTGCAGCGTCCCCGGTCGCTGCTCGGCGGAAAGCGCGGTCATGCCACCCCCGACGTAAAACCAGGAGGACACGTCGGCCCTCGCCTCCTTCGCGAAAAGAAATCCGAGCAGGAGCAGAACAGCCATCACCAGAGAAGAGGGTCGCGCTAGCACGGCCGTCCGTTACCATGGGGTCTGCACGACTGCTACTGTCAGGACCACCCATGGATGACCATCGCGACAAGTCCCCGCTCGCGCCGGAGACGGATGCCAGAAATTGGCAAGAGGTCGAGGAAGCAACGGAGCTTCTGCACGACGAAAGGTTCACCGATGCGCTCTACGCGCTGCGAGACATCATCAAGGCGAACCCGCAGAACCCTTACGCCTACTATTATTTGGGCGTCGCACTGTTCGAAACGGCGGAGCCGGAGCCGGCGCGCGATGCCTACCGAGCTGCCGTTCGGCTCGCACCGGACTACCGCGGCGCCCGTGTTGCTCTTTCGCACGTGCTCCGGATGCTCGGCGACCTCAGGGGGGCCATCGCGGAAGCCGAAGAAGCGCTCCGACGACATCCCGGTGACGGCGACGCGCTACACGCTGCGGGCCTCGCCCACGCGGCGCGCGGCGACAATCAGGCGGCGCGCCGCTATCTCACGGCCTTCCTCGCGAGCCATCCGGAATTCGAAGCGGCCACCGAAGCACGCGCCATTCTGCAAACGCTCGACCCGCCCGCCGACCTCGACTGACCCGGCGCTTTGGGTTCCGAAATGCGTTGGCGGAGCCCACCGAGATGCTTTTTCGCGCCAATTCTGAGGTAAGTATACTTACCTCGGCCATCCTCGAAAACAAACACGCGCAGTTCAAGGCGCTGCTCGAGAAGGCCACCCACCTCGACGAGGTCCCGAAAGAACCTGTTCTGAGCCTTCACGCGAGGGCGCGCCGCTCGCATTCGCCGGCGATCGCTTCGGCGCCCCGCGCGCGCGACGCGTGGGCGGCCGCGCGCCAAGCGGAAGCACGTGCCGCGACCCGGAGGCCCGCTCCGACGGCGGCGACGCGAGCCTCGACGCTGCGGGTGAACGCGGAAAGGGCACGCTCGGCGTCGGAGACCTCGGCCCAAAGCGCACCGAGCTCGAGGCAGAGCGAAGCGAATAGCTCGCCCTGGCCGGGATACATCGGCCGCGAAAGCTCACGCGCGAGGGCGAGACGATCACCTTCGGCGGCGGCGCGACGCGCCGCAACTTCGGGCGGCGGCGCCTCGTCTTCCGCCACCCCAGCTCGGATCACCAGGTAGCTCAGCACGCCGCTCGCCACGCGCTCGAAAGCGCCGAGACCATCGGCTGCGACGTCGAGAACCCCACCGCCCGCCCGCGCACCGCCGACGTCGAGATCGAGGACAATCACTCCGCCCGGGCGCTCGCCGACCACCACGAGATCGTCGGGCCAGGTGAGCCCTTTTTCGAGCACGAGCCACTCGGTCACATCGCGCAGTTCGCCTCGGCCGAGGAGCTGAACGCCGTCCTCGAGAGTCAGCCCGTCGCACGCGCGGTAAAGGGCAGTCAAGTCGGCCGGTTCGGGGTAAGAAATCGGCCAATCCACCGCGCGGGGAGTTTTTTTCTCGCTCACCCGCGGCGAAGCCAACAAGAGCGCGACGCGTTCGAGATGGCTTCCGGTCCCCGGCATGCCTATCTTCTACCACTCCCCGCGGCGAGCGATCCCTCATGGCCCTGTCGAACGACCCGATGGAAGGTTGGCTTTTGGTCATCGATCCACCCGTCGGGACATGGGCGCTCGACGAGCCTCTTTTGGGACTCAACGTGGTGCTGCGCCTCGCGCTGACCGCGCAGGCAGCCGGAGCGCGCGCGGTCGCATTGGCAGATGGGCCCGAAACCTCGGCACTTCGTGCTCGGCTCGAGGACGCTCGCCTTCGCATTCGGGTCATCGACGAGATGGATCGCCCGAGCCTGCTGGAGTTTCGCCCGACGACCCCCTCCATCCGCGTGCCGGCCAACGTGGTGGTCCACCGTGCGACGTTGCAGGCGCTCGCGGAAAAGGGTCGGCAGGTCGAGCTCACGCTGTTCGGGCCGGACGCTTCGAGTGAGCCAGCGTGGAAGGCCGTTCAGGGTGCGGCGGGTTCGTTCGGTTTCGACCCGATCGTCGTCACCGATCGCGCGTCGGCCAAGGTCGCCCGCGAGGCCCTCTTGCGTTCTCTGCGAAAGACGCACGACGGATGGGCCTCGACTCACTTGAACCGACGCATCTCTCTTTCGCTCACGCGATGGCTCGTCGAGACGCCTCTTCGACCCAACCAAGTCTCGGTCGGCATCTTGGGCGTTGGTTTGCTCGGCGCCTGGCTCGCCAGCCGGGGTACGTACGGCGCGCTTCTCGCGGGCGCCGCGCTCTTTCAGGCCCAGAGCGTGCTGGACGGCTGCGACGGCGAGATGTCGCGCCTCACGTTCCGCGGTTCGCGCACCGGTGAGTGGCTCGACACGATCGGCGACGATCTCACCAATTATGGGTTTTTCGCTGGCGCGGCGTGGGGTCTCTACACGATGAGCGGCCGCGCCCTCTATCTGGTGCTCGGCGCCGTGACGGTGATGTGCGGCATTGTGGGCAGCGGTCTCGAGTACCGGTATCTGATCCGCGTCGGCTCGGGCGACCTCCTCAAGTACCCGCTCGGGATTGGCAAGGCGCCCGGGGGCCAGTCGGGCCCTAGCGAGCCTCCCGGGGGGCTGCGACGCCTCGTCGACGCGATTTCGCCCTTGTTCAAGCGAGACACCTTCGTGTTGCTCACCTTGGTTGGCGCGGCCATCGGGTGGCTGGGGCCGTTTTTGGCGCTCTTCGCGGCCGGCGCGGTGGGCGTCCTTTTCGCGGTGATCGGGGCCGAGGTTCGGATGGCGCGCGACCGATCGACGAAGGCCGAATCGTCGAGGCAGGTTGACCCGGTAGGTTCCGGCGACTAGCGTCATTCCTCCGTTTTTTCGGAGGGAGGTTTCGCGCATGAGCGGCCATTCCAAATGGGCCACAATCAAACACAAGAAAGGGGCCCTCGACGCCAAACGCGGCAAGGTGTTCACCAAGCTCATCAAAGAGCTGACGGTGGCGGCTCGCATGGGCGGCGGCGATTTGGGGGGCAATCCACGACTGCGCAAGGCGATAGCCGATGCGAAGGCCCAGTCGATGCCCAACGACACCATCACACGTGCCATCAAGCGCGGCACCGGGGAGATCGAGGGCGCTGCGTACGAGGAGGTTCTCTATGAGGGCACCGGTCCGTCAGGCACGCTCTACCTCGTCGAGGGAATGACCGACAATCGCAATCGCACCGTCGCGGAGATACGTAAGATCTTCGAGAAGCACAACGGTGTGCTCGGCGGAGGCGGTACCGCGGGTTGGGCGTTCCATCGGAAGGGCACCATCCTGCTGGCCAAGTCGGCGGTCTCCGAGGATCAGCTGATGGACGTCGCAGTGGGCGCCGGCGCCGACGACTACAGCGACGTCGGCGACGAGTGGTCGGTCACCACGCCGCCCGAAGCGCTCGACCTCGTCCAAAAAGCGCTCGAAGGGGCGGGGATTCAGGTCAAATCGAGCTCGCTCGGCTACTTGCCGAAAAACAAGAAGCCGATCACCGGTCGCGATGCCGAGGTGTGCCTCAACTTGGCCGAAGCCATCGACGATCACGACGATGTGCAAAACGTCTACTCGGATTTCGACATCTCCGACGAAGAGATGCGCAAGATCGCCGGCGATTGAACTAAGCCAGGTGCCACAGCGGAAATTGAATCGCCACACCCCACGTGAAGAGCGCGTGCGAGATGATCGCCACCGGAAGGCGGCCCGTACGCGCGACGACCAGACCCCACACCAGGCCGCAACCGAGAGCGGCCAAGACGACCAGGGGGTTCGCGCCCGCGAATGGGTCGCGAAGCAGCATCACCGTGGGCAGATGGGCCGCTGCATAGAGGACCGCCGTCGCCGGCCACGCGCGCCGCGTGCCGATACGCTCCTCGAGCATCGAGTAGACGTAGCCGCGCCAGGAGATCTCCTCCAGCGCCGCGACGATCGCGACCGCCAGGCCGATGGCGAGCATGCGGCGCTGAAGCATCTCGGGATCGCCCACCTGCAAGTAGATGCGCATGACCCAGCCCTCGCGGACCGAGCCGTGCGGCGCCAGGAACTTGCGACCGGCGAGGGCCGCGAAGTAGAGCATCACGGCGGCGAGAAAGCCGAAGGTGAGGTCGCCCGAGCGGGGCTTGAGCTTATCGGCGAGGGTTCCCTCGCGGCGCATGCGGGCGACGGCGAGAGTCGTGAGGAGCACGTAGGGCACCGCTGGCACCAAGAACACCAGCGGACTTCCCGACAAATCCGGACGCATTGCGATGCTCATCGAAGCGGCCACGAGCACCGCGGCGACGGCGGCAATCAGCACGGAACCATGCCCCGAGCAGCGAGAAGAGAGCGCACGCGGTCGAGAATGCGGTCAGCAAGATCGATTTTGCTCATGGTGGGGAGCGCTTCAGCGGCTTCTTCGCTGACGAGGGTAGCGCGATTGGTAGCCGCGCCGAAAGAATCCGCAGCGTGGTTGGCCACGACGAGGTCCACCTTTTTGTCGCGAAGCTTCTTTTGCGCGTAGGCAACGAGCAGGTCGTCGTCGGCGGTCTCGACCGCGAAGCCGACGAGCACCGGTCGGTCGGCTCGCCGAGCGGCGCCGATCTCGCCGAGAAGGTCGGGCGTTTTGGTGAGCTCGAGCATGATCGTGTCGCCGGCCTTTTTCATCTTGTGCAGAGACGGTTCGCGCGGCGTGTAGTCGGCGACGGCCGCGGACATGACGAGAGCGTCCGCGCCGCCGAGCTCGGAACCGAGCGCCGCAAAGAGCGCAGCTTTCATGTCGCTCGCACTGCGCACGTCGACCCGGCGCACGCCGCTCGGCGTGATCAGCTCCACCGGACCGGCGATGAGCGTGACCTCGGCGCCACGACGCGCGGCGCGATCCGCGATGGCAAAACCCATTCGCCCGCTCGACCGATTGCTGACGAAA
>DASWDH010000153.1:0-2779 GCA_036395495.1 Polyangiaceae bacterium | reverse complement strand
CACTACGAGCGCCCCGCCGGCCGGTCAAGCCACCCCTGGTTTACGGCCCCTTTCGCACCGGATGGTACCTTCTTGGCGGAGCCGTGGGGGCCGTAAACCAGGGGTGGCTTGACCGGCCGGCGGGGCGCTCGTAGTGTAAGGTGGTCTTTTTTGCGGAGGCGATGATGACTTGGAGCAAGCCGGAGATGGTCGAAGTCAATATGAGCGCTGAAATCGGGGCGTATCAGGACGATTCCGGAGAGCGCGACGAATCTCCGATCGTGACGGCGGAAGATGTAGCCGCCACTCCTCGCGAAATGGCTTGAGCACCCGCTTTTAAAGGCGGAGGAGAGCCCCGCGAGCCACTTAGCCGTTCGGCCCTGGAGCTCCACCATGCAATCGCCCCCCGAGGCGCTGCTCGCGCCGGCAGAGTTCGTCGACAAGCTGCGGCGCGAAGGAGCGAGCCGCTACCACGACGAGCACCCATTCCACTTGCGCATGCACGAGGGGGCTCTCGACGCCCCCGCGCTGCGGTGCTGGGTTCTCAACCGTTATTATTACCAGACGCGCATTCCCATCAAGGACGCGCTCATCGTCGCCAAGTCGGAAGACCCCGCTTTTCGCCGCGCTTGGATCCGGCGCATTCACGACCACGACGGGGACGGCGGCGAGAACATCGGGGGACTCGCCCAGTGGCTGCGGCTGGCCAAGGCAGTGGGGCTCGACGCTGATGGGGTGGCGAGCTGCCGCGACGTGCTTCCCGGTGTTCGTTTCGCATGCGATGCCTACGTGACGTTGGTCGACAAGAGTCCCCTCGTCGTGGCGGTTGCTTCGTCACTGACCGAGTTCTTCGCCCCCGACTTGATGTCCAGACGAATCGCCGCCTGGGAGCGTCACTACGGCTGGGTCGACGCCGATGCTCTCGGCTACTTCCGGGGGCGCGTGCAGCGTGCCCGGCGCGACTCCGAAGAGGCCATCGCGTTCGTCGTGCGCGAAGCACGGACGCGCCATTTGCAGGAGGCGTGCGTGCGCGCTTTGATCGGCAAGACCGAGATATTGTGGCACCTGCTCGACTGCGTCCAGGCCCACGTCGATGCAGGGCGAGCTCGATGATCGACGTCGCGAGCGTCGTCCGTCTCGCCCCCAAGGCTCGCCTGCGGTTCGATCAGCATTCGCGGCGGCACATGCTTCTCTACCCGGAGCGCGGTCTCGTGCTCAGCGCCAGCGCCGCCGACATCGTGACACTCTGCACCGAAGCACGACCGGTGAGCGCCATCGTGGAGCACCTGGTCGCCAAATACGGCGAATCGAGCCGGGCGGCTATCGTCGCCGACGTTCTCGATTTGCTCCGCAGCCTGGCCGACCGCGGGCTCGTGCGCGAGGTCGCTCCATGAGCGGCGAACGGCCCTACACGCTGGTCGCCGAGCTCACCTACTGCTGCCCGCTTTCGTGCGTGTATTGCTCGAATCCGATCGATCTCGAACGCCATCGCGACGAGCTCGACACCGAAAGCTGGGTGCGCATCATCGGCGAAGCGGAAACGCTGGGGATCGTGCAGCTCAACCTGACCGGCGGCGAGCCCCTCGCGCGGTCGGATCTCGAGACGATCACCCGAGCCGCGCGGCGTCACCAGATGTACACGAACCTCATCACGAGCGGAGTCCCGTTGACTCGTGAGCGCCTCGAGGTTCTGAAAGAATCGGGGATCGACGCCGTCCAGCTTTCTCTCCAGGACACGACGCCCGCTCTTGCTCAACGCATTGCCGGGATCGATCGCTTCGGAGCGAAACTCGACGTGGCGCGATGGATCGCCGAGCTCGAGCTCCCCCTCACGGTCAACGTCGTTCTGCACCGCGAAAATCTGGATCGCGTCGGTGAATTCATCGCCTGGTCCGAGCGGCTGGGCGCCGAGCGTGTCGAGCTCGCCAACACCCAATACCTGGGCTGGGCGCTCGCCAACCGCGATCGCCTGCTGCCGGCGCGCGCGCAGCTCGACCGAGCGAGGAAGATCGCCGACGAAGCCCGAGAACGGCTGCGCGGCAAAATGGAGGTTCTCTTCGTGCTACCCGATTACTATTCGGACCGGCCGAAGGCGTGCATGGACGGGTGGGCGCGGCGATTCGTGGTCGTTTCGCCGGACGGTCTGGCGCTCCCCTGTCACGCCGCGCACACCATTCCCGGGCTCGAGTTCCCGAGCTTGCGCGAACAGTCCCTGCACCGGGCCTGGCACGAGGCGGACGCGTTTCGGCGGTTTCGCGGCGAAGATTGGATGCCCGAGCCGTGCCGTAGCTGCGATAGGAGAAGCATCGATTTCGGCGGTTGTCGCTGCCAGGCCTACCATCTCGCCGGTGACGCCGCCCTCACCGATCCGGCCTGCGTTCTGTCGCCGCATCACGACATCATCGAAAAGGCGCGCGCGACGGTTGCCGAAACTCCAGGGTCCTTCCGCTATCGAACGTTGCGCGTCCTTCGATGAGAAAGAAAAAGAGAATGGACCTGAGCCTGTTCATCTTGCTGGGGCTCACCCTCGTCGCGATCGCCTATGCGCTCGTCAAGGACCCCCATCTCGTCGGTGCGGCTGCCAGTGCGACGGGCCGCTTGGTCGGTGCGGTGTGGGTCGAGCTCGCGCTTGGCTTCGTTCTGGCCGGCCTCGTCGACGTGTTGGTGCCGACTGCCGTCCTCGTCAGATGGCTGGGGGCCGAGCGGGCGACCCGAGGCATTCTGGTCGGGTGGGCAACTGGATTGATATTGCCCGGCGGACCCTACGTTCTTTTCCCGATCATGGCGAACCTGTTCGCCA
>DASWDH010000152.1:0-4568 GCA_036395495.1 Polyangiaceae bacterium | reverse complement strand
GCCCCTCGATCGCAGCCTCGATGAGCTCGCGCTGACCGGGACGCAGGGCGGTCACCCCGAACACCTCCCCTGCTTTGCGCAGAATCTCGTCGAACGTGACTGCCATGGTCCCTCTCTAGCATTAGTGCGTCAGATCTTGGCGATGACAGATCACGATCGGCAATTGCCGCGTTTCGCTCACGCAAATGACGGCGAGGCCGTCGGTAGCGCGCATCAGACCGGAATGGCCGCGAGGCCTCGCCTCTTCGGCTTCGCCGACAGCCAGTTCCGCCTGTTCGGTCAGTACTTGAGTGGGCCTATGGCTACTCCGACGAAACGATCTGGCAGCGACAATCTGACGCAGTAATGCTAGTCGACCACGCCGCGCGCGAGTTGCGCCTTTTTGCGACCACACGTTTTTGTGAGCAACTGGGCAGTCCGCTGTCCGAACAAATCGTCAATAGCGAACGGCCCGACAGGGGCCATGACCAAAGGAGTGATCAAAATGGCATTCAGCATTGGCGAAAAAGCAAATCGGGCATTGAAGCTGCTGCTCGGGCTCCGCAACCCTCGCGTCGCGTCCGCGATGGCGGCGTACGGGCTCAAAGATGCCGACATCGATGAAGGATGGACGCTGTTGCAAGCGCTCGGAAGGGGAAAGCTCGGCATCTCTCCCCTGCAGCCGAGCGACATCAAGGCCGTCGCGGATCTCGACGCCTGGGAAAATCGGTGGTTTCCGATCGCCGATGCGTCCCTGCTCCGGCGCTATCCGGCGGTGCATGCTCGTCTGTTCTTGAATCTGTCGCAGACCGAAGGGCCGGCCGTCGCGGTCTCGGTCGGCACCTTCATCGAGCGATGGGAACAGATGGGAGCAACCGATGGCCCCTACGGGCTAGAGGGCGCGAAGGCACGCGAGCTTCTGGCGAGCCGCGGCATCACATCGGGAACGATCCAAGAAGCGCGCGACATCCTGGCGCTGCTCCACAAAGTCGCGCCTCCGGCAACGCCGCCGTCGGTCGAAGAGCAGAAGGCAGATTTCGCCCGCGCGGAGGACGCCCTCTGGGCCTGGTATTTGGAGTGGAGTCAGGTGGCGCGCGTCGCCGTCAAACAACGCGTGCTCCTGCGCCAGCTCGGTTTCCTCGGCGATCGTGGCGGGAGCGACACGGCGGGCGACGCGCCCAGCTCGCCGGATGACACGCCCGGTGCGGCGACTGCCGCGGCACTCAAGTAGAGAGACGCATGGGCGACGATCGGCCGCGGCTCAGCGTGGCCGATCGTTCGCCGGGCGAGCGCGGTCACTGCGCCGGCGCTGTTGCGCCGTTCGCCCGTCGAGCCATCCGGAGACCACGAGCGCGGCCACGGTTGCGTGCACATTGATTCGGCCGGTCCTTAGCATCCTGCGGACGCTCGGTCGGTCGAACCTGCGAATGGCGACGATGCCCTCCTCGCGCTGAGGGACGGGGCGGCGTCCCTTGGGTACGACATCGGCGGCGATCACGACATAGTGCTGGAATCGCCCCATTCCAGGCGCGAGCTCGAGCACATTCGGATGCAGCCGACCCCGCTTGGCAACGAGCGTGCATTCTTCTTCGAGCTCACGTAGACCGGCTGTCACGATGTCCTCGTTTCCATCAACCCCGCCGCCGGGCAGCTCCCATGAGCTCGTGCCCGTGGGAACGCGCTCGAGCTGCGCCAGCCATACCCGGTCATCGGGCGAAATCGGAACGACGACGACAGCAGGAGACCGATCCAGAATCCACCCATATCGCGGAAGCCACCTGACCTTGAACCAATCGAAATCGAACGTTCGCCGCATGCGGACCACACGCTACCGCAGAAGGCCGTGCGCGCAGCGAAAGCTTTGCGCCGGTCTGTTTCAGGGCCGCTGCGCCACGGCCGACAAGAGCTTGGCCAGGCCTTCGAACAAGGCGATGAGCGAGCCCGCGGCCTCCGGCGGCGCTTCGATGCGCACGCCGCCTTCGATCGTGCGCTCGACCCGCACGGTGTCGAACAGCGCCACGATCGGGCTCGCAGATCCCGTTGACCCAGCGTTGACGTGCGAATCGACAACAGTCGTCGCAACCTCGAGCAAAGGCGACGGCGCTGTCATCGGCAGGTTGTCGACCACATGCTCCGTCGGAGCGGCGATCATCGCCGGTTCGTCCGCGTCTTCGCCGTCGTCCGTATCCACGACGACAGCCTCGCCGTTCGTCAGGGGATGCGCGGCGTCGGGGACAACACCGGGATCGACGAGGCTCTCGACGCGGGTGAGGAACGAGGCGACGGAGTCGAAACGAATTTCGTCGCTCGAGCCGTCGAAGAGACCGGAGAAGAGGGCTTGTTTCGCACGTACGAGGCCGAGGATTCGTGATTCGATCCCTTGCTCGCTCACCAGATTGTAAACGTCGATCGGCAGCTTTTGGCCGAGCCGATAGATTCGGCCGATGCGCTGCTCGAGAACGGCGGGGTTCCAGGGCAGCTCGAGATTGATGCAAGCACTCGCGGCGCGCTGTAGGTTGAGACCGACGCCACCAGCATCGCTGAGAAGCATCACCCGAACGCGCGGATCGTCGTGGAAGTCGGCGACGCTGCGCGTGCGCTGCGCTGGTTTCTCGGCTCCCGTGAAGAAGACGGCGCGAAGGCCCGCCGCCTCGAGCACGTCCCGCAAACTCCATTCGGCGAGACGGAGCATCCGCCGCCATTGGCTGAATACCACCACTTTGCGCTCCTGGGCGACGACGACATCGGCGATCAGCCTTCTCAGCTCGAGGAGCTTGGGCGCAAAAAGTCCCTCGAGCAGCGCCGAATCGGGGCGCGCGCGGTCATAGGTCGCCCAGATCTCTTCGAAACGGAGTTGGCCGAGCCCGTTCGAGATGATCCGCTGCTGGGTCAAGAGCTGCATCAGCTTCAAGAATTCGGCTTGTCGCAGCGGGCGCCGCCTGCCCATTCGAAGCAACTGAGCAATGGGTTGGGTGAGCGCATCGTGCTCTTCCATCTGCTGGGGCGTCATCTCGACCGGCACCCGGGTGTCCGTTCGCGCGGGCAGCTGCTCGAGGACTTCCCGTCGCACCCGCCGCAGAAGGCACGACTTTACGCGCGCCCGCAGCGTGTCGAGATTGCGGAGGCCGGCCCTGCCTCTAGAGCCCGCATCACCGTGCCATTCGGTGTACCAAGGCACCAGGCGCCACTTCGGCGAAAGGGCGACGTCATCCACCCAGTCGAGAATCGAAGCAAGCTCTTCGAGCCGATTTTCCATCGGGGTGCCGGTCAAAACCAAGCGATACTCGGGGGCGAGCGCTTTCACGTAGGCAGCCGATTTGGTTGCGTAGTTCTTGATGCGCTGCGCCTCGTCGAGAACGACGATGTCAGGCGCGAGCTTTTGGACATAGGCAACATCGCGCAAGAGTTGCTCGTAGCTGATAATGAGAAAGCCGGCCTCGAGCTTTTGATAGCGCCGCGCACGCTCGGCCGGCGGCCCGTCGACGACCGCCGCGGGGACGTCGGTGGTTTCCTGCCATTCCCTGAGCCATTGCGGTTTGAGACTCGCCGGCGCGATGACCAGACCGCGGCGAACGCGCCCCATCGCGAGCAGTGCGTGGCAGGCGGCAATGGCCTGCGTGGTCTTGCCGAGACCCATGTCGTCGGCGAGCAAGAGCCTTCCGCTCGAGAGGAACCGCTTTACGCCCTCTCGTTGATACGGGTAGAGTTTTCGTTTGAGCGAGCGCAAACGGGCAAGCGCCTCGGGCAGATCGCCCGCATGGCGCTGGCGCCGTTCAACGCGCGCGAGCTCCTCGACAACGAGGGCGCGCGCCGCGGGCGATGCATCGAGCAGAGCACGCCCTCCGCCACCGCGAAGCAGTGCTTTCGCGAGCAGAGCGAGCAGCGCGCGGCGGCGTTCGAGATCGCCGAGCGTACGCGGGTCGGGCTTGCCGGCAGGCAACGCGCGGCGGACGCGCGCGAGCAGCTCCGCCGGAGCTGCAGGCCGGCGGTGCGCGTTGGGGCTGCCGTTCGCCATTTCTTCGAGGCGAAGACCCGAAAGCCGATCGAGCTCGCCCGACAGCGGCAAGTTCGGATCCCACACGAGCCGAGGAATGCCCACCTCGGCGCGACGCTCGCGCGTGGCAGCGGCCAAGCGCTTCCGACTCGAGAACACGTGATCGAGCACGATGAGCAAATGCTTACAGAGCCCAAGCGAGTTGCGAAGATGATCGGGGCAATCGCAGCTCGCCGACAGCGGGCTCAGACTCTCGAGCAAGCTCGCGTAGGGGCGTGCCTCGCGCATCGCGCGGCGCGCATCGACGCGTTGCCGTCCGCTGCCAGGGCGCGTCGCCTGCCGTCGCAGTGTCGTGTACCGGCCGAGCACGCGCTCTCCCGACGGACGTGTCGCGATCACGAGTCCATCACGCTCGGCGAACGCCCATCGCCGATGCAGCGCTTCGAGCGCCGCTTCGCGCACGGCGAAGTCTGCGCCAACACTCGACCGAAGCAGATAATCCACGAGCAGATCGGCGGGAATCGATCCGAAACGTCGCCGCGCGGAGCCGATGAGCGTCTCGCGCGTCTCGTCGAGTGGAACAGTCGGCGACGTG
>DASWDH010000151.1:0-9118 GCA_036395495.1 Polyangiaceae bacterium | reverse complement strand
GAGCCTCGAGCCTTTCGAGTGAAAGCGAGAGATGAGAGCCGCGCTTGTCGCGGGCGAGCGCGTGAATCTCGTCCACGATGACGGTCCTGACGGTGCGTAGAATTCGCCGACCGCCTTCGCTCGTCAGCAGGATGTAGAGCGATTCCGGGGTGGTCACCAGGATGTGCGGAGGCTTGCGCAACATCGACGCCCGGGCTTTGGCCGGCGTGTCGCCGGTGCGTACGAGCACCCGGACGTCCGGCAGGCCCGGAGCTCTCTCTCGTATTTCGGCCAGCGGTCGTTCGAGATTCTTCTGAATGTCGCTCGCCAGCGCCTTCAGCGGTGAAATGTAGAGCACATGCGTCTCGTCGGCGAGGTCGGAACCCGCCGCGAGCAGACGGTCGATGGCCGACAAGAAGGCCGCCAGCGTCTTTCCCGATCCGGTTGGAGCCGCGATGAGGGTGTTGCGCCCAGCGCGGATGGACGGCCAGCCCTCGCGCTGCGGTGCCGTGGGCTCGCCCAACCGCTCCGAGAACCAAGCCTGAACCGCAGGATGAAATGAAGAGAGCCCCATGGAGCAACCGAGAGCTTGCCCCAGTCGAGGTCACCGAGCAACGGGATGCGTTCAGGCGCGGGGTCGGCTCAGAAAGCCGCGCGGGCGTCGGTTCGTCCATAGCATTACTGCGTCAGATCTTGGCAATGACAGATCACGATCAGCAATTGCCGCGCGTCGCCCACGGAAATGACGGCGAGGCCGTCGGAAGCCGCGCGTCAGACCGGAATCGCCGCTACGCCTCGCCTCTGTTCGAGTTACTCGGCGCGGCCTGCGGCCCCGCCTGCGGTGGCTTCGCCTAAAGCCAGTTCCGCCTGTCCGGTCAGTACTTACGTGGGTCTATGGCTACTCCGATGAGACGAGTGAGGATCTGACGCAGTAATGATACCGGACGCGACTGCCTGCAGCTTGCGCAAGAGCGCGAGCGTGGTGCGCTCGAGCTCGCGCAACTCCTCGTGGTACCTCGGCGTTTCCGTACGCCTGACCTCGACTCGGAGCTGCTCGCATCGCTGTTCGAGCAGGTTCATCACCAGGCCGAGCTCATCTTTGGAAAGATCGATGTCCATCTGCTGCTCCGAACTGCTGGACGCGGCGAGAACGCCGCCGTGCATGAGCAATATGGCGATTGGCGCCCGGCGGTTCCTTCGATCTTTCGTCGTCGGATCTTTGGTTCGAACCGACGATGGATCCGGGCGCGTCAGCAGGGCTCGCGGCTGCACGACTCGCCTGGATTCGTGCAGATCCCGCAGCTCGGATTGCAGCAGATCTGACCTACGTTGCAGGTGCGGAGGCCGCAAGGAACGCTGAACGGAACCTGCATTCCGTCGCAGCGCTGTTGCGAACAAACACCGCCCGGCCGCGTGCAGATGCCGCAGCTCGCGTTGCAGCACACCTCGCCCACGTTGCAGGTATTGGGGCCGCAAGAGACGCTGCTCGGCGCGACGGCGCAGGGCTCGCGCGGGCACGATCCGCCTGGCGGCGTGCAGATGCCGCAGCTCGCGTTGCAGCACACCTGTCCTTCGGGACACGTGGCGGCGCCGCAAGCCATGCGCGCGGACAGGCCCCCCTCTCCCCTCGCCGACACGCTTGCGTCCGGCGTCATGGCAGCGGCAGAGGCCCCCCCTTCGCGACCGATCGGTTGCACGGCAGCTTGCGCGGGTCGGAACGGCTCGCTCGATCGACCGAGAGCAGCGGGGGCTCGAAGAGGAGGCGACGAGGCTGCGACGGAGGCATCGGGCAGCGGACCGGGGGGGGCCGGGACGGCGACGGGTGCGCGTGGAACCGCGGTCGCGACGCTCGCATCAAGATGGACCCCCGCTGCTGGAGGTGGAGACGTGACCGTCGGCCTGTCGGTCGGGATCGGTGGGGACGCGGGCGGGCCGCAGTCGGCTCCGCTGCATCCGGGCTCTCGAGCGGGCCAGAGCGCTCCCAGGCGACTGCGCTCATCGAGCCATCGCGTGAAAACCACGATCACCACGATGAACACCGAAAGCGCGGCAATCGCCCCGAAGATCCAACTCGGCAGCGTCTTGATGTGGCACCCGCCTTCCCGCCCGCACGTCCCTCCCGCACGCAGCAGCAAGAGCCGGACCGAGCGACCGCAGGCGGGGCCGAAGGCCCGCGCCGAGTAAACGGATCACCGCGGCGGAGGCTGCCGCGCTGCGCGCGCGGCGGCGAGCCCGAACGCCTTTTCGAAAAATGCCTGCAGAAAAGGAATCGAATGGGGCTCGCGGCCGGGTTCGAGCTTGCGGATCACATCGGCGCTCTCCAGCAGGTCGGCCGCGCGGTCGCGGGCACCGCGAGCCACTACGGAGATGGCCGCATCTTTCATCCGTTCGGCGAGACGTTCGCGTCGCTCGGGCGTAAAATACTCGTCCGTCGCGGCTTCGATCACTTCCCGCACCAGCGCCTCGGCGTCGGCAGCCTCGGTCTCCCGCGGAATCTTGGCCTGGACAGCCATCAACATCTTCTGCATGGCGGGAGGCTCGGGAAGCCACCCGCGCAGCTCCGGTTCGGCGTGCAGCGTTCCGGAGGCGGCGAGCGCTCGTTCCCGTTCGGCTCGGGCCAGCTTGGCTTCGTCCGCCGGGTGGATAGGACTCACGACCGGCGCCGGTCCGAGCAGATCGGCGTGGCGTTCGAAACTGAGCGGTACGAGTGTGCCGCTCTGAGCGTTCTCGAGAAGCGCGGCGGCGATGCGAGCGCGCGCCCAAGCGATGGGAACCGGCGCCGGCGGAGAGCCGAAGCGCTTGCCAATCTCACCGAAGCTTTCGCGCAGCTGCGTGCGGCTCATCTCCATGTCGGCAATCGACAAGAGGCCGGCACCACTTTTGATGATGACGTCGACCAGACGATAACGGCCATGCGGCGAGCGGGCCCCCAGCGTGAAAGCCGAGCTACCCGCGCTGTCCGGCGGCCGGAACCAAGCCTCCACCACCGGTGCGTCGACCTGCATAGGGCGCGCGACACGCGTTCGCTCGGGAATCGCGACGCCACGCGACTTGAGAACATTGAGGCCTCGCCGTGCGGCCTTTCGTGCGGCAGCGGGAGCTTGGTCGAACGCGGCCACCTCGGCCACGGCAGCCGCATTCCGGTGCGCCACCCAGGCCTCCACGAGATCGGCGGCGCGCTCTCCCGCTTCGTCGACCAGCGCGAGCGCTCGCTCGGTTTGGGCGTCGAGCCACGCCGGCTCGAATGCCGCCGTCTTGTCCTGGCCCTTGTTCTTCGCAGCCATCGCTTCCGCGTCAGCTGGAAACGACCTTGAGGCGGGTCTTGAGCCCGGAGCGACTCCCCTCTACGTCGGGCGTGCGCACGAACGAGTCGGCGGCCGTCGGTAGCGCGGGCGACGAAGTCCACTCCGCGAAATTGGGCGGTAAAGGGCCGGGGAGCGTCGGCTGAATCGTTCGTTCGAGCAGCTGGAAGTCGTGGCGCGCCGTGAGCGAGAGCGGAAGCTTTTTCGCCGGGCCCCCCTCTCGAAACCAGGCACGCGCGCGATTCACGTTCTGAATGAGCACGAAATGCTGCGGGTCGATTTTGGCCGCATGACTGAAGTGATCCATCATGCCCTGGAGATCGCCGCGGCCGTGGGCGATGCACGCCAGATAGTTATAGGCAAGACCGGGCAAAGGATAGCCGAGCTCGAGTGCGCGGCGTACGTGACCTTCTGCTTCTTCGAGAGCGCCGGCACGAACGAGGGCACCCGCGAGATCCATGTGCGCCGCGTGGTAGTCCCCCAGCCGCTCGAGAATCTCACGGTATTCGGAGACTCCTTCTTCGTACGATTCGCGAAGGCCGCTGTTCTCGGAAAACCACCGATTCATCAGCTCGGTGTCGGCCTCGCTAGCGTCGAACGGCGTCTTCAGCTCCTGGAATTTTTTCGTGAAGTAAACCTCGCGGTCGAGCCAACCCGCCTTCTCGGCATCGTCGAAGTCGCGCGTACCGGGATAGATCGAGAGGCACGAGAAGATGTACTGATGCGGCCGTGCCCGCGCTAGAAAGTCGAGCGTCTCCTGGAAGGTTTGCGCCGTCTCGCCTCGGTTGCCGAGCATCATGAAGTAGCGCACGCGGATGCCGAATTTTTTGGCAAGTTCGGTCGATTCGATGATCTCGTCGACGGTGATCTTCTTGTCGATCTTGTCGAGGATGGCTTGCGAACCGGATTCCACGCCCAGGCTGAGCCGCTCGCAGCCGGCGAGCCGCATCTCGCGCAAGAGCGGCTCGGTCAACAGATCCACGCGGGTGTCGCAGCTCCAGAAGAAATCGAGGCGACGCTCGCGGATGCCGCGGCAGAGCTCGATGACCCGCTTCTTGTTGGTCGTGAAAGTATCGTCCTTGATCTGGATCATCTTGACCGGCAGTCGCGCGAGAACCTTCGACATCGCGTCGAGCACGTAACCAACCGATTGTCCGCGGAAGCCGCGACCCCACGTCGTTTCCGCACCGCAGAACGTGCACGCCCACGGGCATCCCCGTGACGTCATGAGGATGTGGGTGTCGAAATAGTCCTGCGGTGACGCCAGCGAGTCGAGATCGGCGATCGAAGTGCTCTCTCCGCCGAGTTCCACCCGACCATTCGCGCGATAGGCCGTGCCGGCGATCCCCTGGGTAGGCTTTCCCTTCTCCAGCCGATCGATCAATTCGAGAAACGCGGGTTCGCTCTCGCCGAGAGCAACGGTGTCGATGTCCGCCACGTGCTGCAGCATCTCCGTCGCCAGCGGCGTCGCGTGCGGCCCGCCGACGATGATGTGAGAGTGGGGATGATGCTGGCGAATGGAGCGCGCCGTCAGAGCGACGCCGCGCCGGTTGGCGGTCCAACACGACATCCCGTAGAGGTCGGCGTCCAGTTGCTTGACGACCTCTTCGACCTGCGACCACGGGTACGAAGAAAGATTGAGAATCTTCACCTGGTGTCCGGCGCGGATCGCCTGCGCGCCGAGCGAAAACAGGCCGTACGGCGTTTGATAGAAATCGGGGTCGAGATCGCCCTCTCGATACTCGGCGGGAGGTCCGTCGTCACCCAGATTCGAAGCTTCGCCTTTCGTGGCGATTTTCCAGGGAGGAGGATAGAGGAGCGCGATCCGCATGCGGCAGCGGTCAGTTTAGCATCATCTTGCCCTGGCTCGCTCGGCGGTGAGCTTCGTCAATGTGTGGAAGAGGCCGTCGCTTCCTCTTTGCAATGGAGCTTCGCGGCTTCGAGCAGCCCCGACAGTACGAACGGCTTCTTCACCGTCGTGATCCCGCTGACGCGGTACGTCGACGCAGTAACCGCCACGACCGGGATCTTCGCGAGCTCGTCGTCTCGCTTCATGTATTCGATCAGCTGGAAGCCGTTGATGAGAGGCATGACCAGGTCGACGAACACCAGTTGAGGACGTTCGTGCCGCAGCAGGATCAGAGCCTCGAGCCCATTCGCAGTGGTGGCGACGCGATACCCTTCTTCGCGAAGCAAAATGGAGAACGCCTCGGAAACTTCCGGCGAGTCCTCGACGACCAGGATTTGGCATCCCGCTTCGGTGTGGGCCATACAGTAACGCTAGTAGTTGTCTCTCCGGACTGACCTCGGGCTTTGGCCGGGTGAACGGATTGGTCCTGCACCCGAACTGGCTCGATCGTGCGCTGACCCGAGGCGGCTCCGGATTTGCTTCTGCCTCGAGCAGCAGTCAACGCCGCAGGCCGGCCGTCGCGCCGAGTAACGAAACCGTGAAAGTCCTTGCCGTCGTCGTCAACTATCGTACCGCCGAAATGACCCTCCGGGCCGTCCGGGCGTTGCTCGCCGCACTCGATCAAGTTCCCGATTCGGAGGTCGTCATCGTCGACAACGATTCGCGCGACGGATCGTTCGAAAGGCTGTCGCTAGCGGCTCGGACCTTGGATCGGCCGGGACGCGTAACCGTCGTCCCCGCCGAAAAAAACGGAGGCTTCGGCTACGGCGTCAACCTCGGGATTCGTCACGGTCTCCAGCAAAGCTCCCCCCCCGAATTTTTCTACCTCTTGAACTCGGATGCTTTTCCGGACCCGAGCGCCGTGCGTGAGCTCGTTGAGGTTTTCGAGCGCGAGCCGCGCGCGGGCATCGCCGGAAGCTACATCTACGGCATCGATGGATTGCCCCACGTCACCGCTTTCCGCTTTCCGAGCCCCATGGGCGAGCTCGAGCGGGCTCTGCGACTCGGCCTCGTGTCGAAGCTGCTCGGCCGCTGGCGTGTGGCAATGCCCGTCCCCGACAGCGATTGCGTCGTGGACTGGGTCGCCGGGGCAAGCATGATGATCCGCCGAGAGGTGTTTTCCGACGTCGGGCTCTTCGACGAAACATTCTTCCTCTACTTCGAGGAAACGGACTTCTGCCGTCGGGCCAAGCAGCGCGGTTGGTCGACCTATTACGTACGCCGCAGCGCCGTTGCGCACATTGGTGGGGCATCGACGGGCGTCCACCAGCACAGCAAGCGCCGAATTCCGGAGTACTGGTTCGACTCACGACAACATTACTTCAAGAAGAACCACGGCGAGGCCTATCTGACTTTATCGGATCTGCTCTTCGCCCTCGGTTTTTCTCTGTGGCGCGTGCGTCGCAGACTTCAGCGAAAAGCCGACGAAGACCCGCCCGAGCTGCTCTACGATTTTCTGCGCCACAGCTGGCGTTCGCGCGTGCTCCCCTCACCGCCGGCCACGACGTCAAAGATCGGCGAAGTAGCGTCAGGGCGCAGGCGCGCGCTGACAGACGCCGCTCGCGCAGATCCCTGAGCAGCAGTCGCCAGCCACGCGGCAGGAGATCCCGGCTAGCTGACACGGCAAATCGCAGAAGCCGAGGGCACAATACTTGGAACAACATGCGGCATGGCTCGAGCAACTCCCATTGGTAGAGGTGCACGGCGGATCGGTCGGATCGGCTCCGATGGGCGGCCCACAAACGGCGGGAGACCCGGAGCACCCGAAGTTGCAGCACTCGGCGCTCGTCGTGCACGCGGTGTCATCGGCAAGACAACGAATTCGACAAGTGCGCTGATTTTGCGCGTCGGGTAGGCACTCGCCCATGCAGCAATCGCTCGACTGCGCGCAGCTTGCCCCCAAACCATGGCAAGTCCTCGTCGGAAATGCGCATCGGCCGAGGGTGGCGTCGCACGTGCCGCTGCAACAGACGATGTTGGTGGAGCCCGCGCCGCAAGCCTCGCCGGCCGGTTGGCATTCGTCGGCGTCGTCGCCCACCCTGCGACACAGCCGCGTCGATGAATCGCAGATGAACGAACAGCATTCGGAGTTAGCGGCGCAGGCGGCACCTTGAGCCTTGCAGAATCCTCCTCCGCACACGCCATTGGAACAGCCGAGCGAGCAGCAATCTTGCGGCCGGGTGCAGGCAACGCCGTCGGCCGAGCACACAGTTCGGCACGTGAGCGTCGTCATGCCCGGCTCGCATCGATCGCTGCAGCAGGAGCTACTCTGCGTGCAGGTGCCGGTGCGCTGGCAGGTGACCGGCTGGACACAGGTTCCGGAGATGCAAAATCGCGAACAGCATTGTTCGGACTGGGTGCACGGACTTTGCGCAGCGCGACAGATGGACGCTTCGACCGCCGCGTCCCGATCGTCGCGCACCGATGCATCCGTCACACCCCCCACGTCCCTCGGGTGGTAGCCGGCGTCGGCCCCACCGATTCCGACGACGCTGCTATCGCCGCGCGGTAGCACCTCCCCGACACTCAGCTCTGCGGAGCACGAGAGGATGAACGCGATCGACGCGACGAACGACCGCGACGGGCGCACGCCCCCCGCCCATCGAGGCTCGAAGATACGTCGTAAGGCCATCGGTGCACTGTGAGGGCTGACTTCACTTCCTCAACGTTGATTGGAAGGTCTTGCGCCCGATCCACTCTGTGCGCCCTCTTTCGCGCTCGCCGGCGAGAAAGTCCGCCCGTGGATCGACGATGGGAAACGACTGCGAAAGTTCTGGGCTCGCGCATTCGCCTCTGCTTCGCGGCCAAGCCTTCGCAACGCTTCGATGGCGAGGATCTCCCGCTCCTGAACGAGCGCGCCCGATGGAAACAACTGCTGGTGGCGCTGCACACCGGCAAGAGCGCGGCGCGGATCGGACGCGAGCACCCGCCGCGCCTCGGATAGGATCTGAGCTTCGGAGAGCTCGGCAGAAGCCTGTTGCTTCGGCGCTTCGTCGACCACGGGCGTAGGCCGAGGACTCGCGAGCGGCGGTTCGACAGCCACCGAAGCGCTTTCCTGCCCATCGCTGGTAGGCGCCGCCGCAAGCGATTCCCCGGCTGGTTCCCCGTTCGAAACCGCCTGTGTCTTCACCTTCGGATTGACGAGCACGGCGGTGCGATGGCGCCGGCCCTGGCGCGACGTACCCGAACCTACGGCGCTCGAGCGAGCCGGCGAAAGTGACTCGACCGCCACCCCGGGCAAAGGCTCGGCAGGGCGCAGCTGCGACGGCGCTGGCTCAGGCGGTGCCACTTGCAAGGAGCTCGCGATCTGGGCTGGCGGCGCGACATGCCGCGAGGACATCCACAGCCGATGTCCTCCCCAAATCAGCGCCGCGCTCGTCCCGATGACGGCCGTCGCCTTGGCGATCAAGACGGGTAGGCGGGCGAGCGATCCGGCGGCGTGCGGCGCCGACACTTGGAGCGGAGCGTGAGGCGGACTCTGCTCGAGCCAGGGGGGCGGGGACGGCGGCAAACTAGGCGGCAGACCGAGCGCGAGGGCAATCTTCTCGACGTCGCGCGAGGTGGGACGGTGACCCGCGGCCGCTCGAACGGCCCGACGCAACGACGCAGGTGCGCCCGCTTGATGTGAACTGAGCCTGGGTGGCTCACGGCGCTCGTTCATGATCCCGTCCTCCGAGCCGGCACGCGCGCCCACGCTCGCATGATTTCTTTGCGCGCCGCCTCGAGCCGCGAATAAGCCGTACGAAGAGGACAGCCGAGTGTTTGGGCGATCTCCGCCATCGATTGCTCCTCGATCTCATAAAGCACGAAGACTTCGCGTTTGGCGGGGTCGAGCCCGTCCAAGATTTCCAGCAAACGTTCGCGCGCTCGCCGCTCGTCGATTTCGTCGGATTGAGTCGGCAGCATGGCCAGGTCCGGCGGATCCGCG
>DASWDH010000150.1:0-4270 GCA_036395495.1 Polyangiaceae bacterium | reverse complement strand
TTGTCGGTGAGGCAGGAAGGGCCGACGGCACTGGTTGCGCAATCCGACGCCTGGTCACAACCGCAGGTCTGCGAAGCGAGACACTTGGAACCGATCGTGCTCGACGCACATTGGTCGGGCGCTTTGCAGCCGCAGAAATAGCCGGGGATAATGCAAACGCCGCCGCTTGGCATGAAGCCGCAATCTACGTCGACCAAGCACCCCACGCAGTTATCGGCCGGATCGCAATAGGGATGGTTGGGATCGTTGCACTTGGTGCAGATCGGCGACGCGGTCGGCCCTGGGTTGGGTGTTTCGTCCTTCTTCGAACAGGCGAGCGACACGAGCACGGCCGCGAGAAGGAGAGATGCAGTCGGTCGGTTCAAGATCGTGCTTGAGTTTGCCCTCCGATGCTTGGGTTGTACAGGACCCCGAGCCAAGAAAAAAAATTCAGTCTCTACGGATTCACACGCGGCGGACGCTTACGCTCGTGGAACCAAGCGCGATAGCTCTCCATCCGCTGCCGTTGATCGTCGGGAGCATGACGGACGCACGTCGACAGCTCCTCGCTGCCTGGTGGCGCACCCCAGCGGTACTCGGGGCAGTCGTTGGGATTGTAGGCCGCCTCGAAGGCGGCGCCGCGGCTCGCAAGCTCCGCCAGCGTGAGCTTGCGAACGGAACCATCGCTGCGTTTGTACGAAAAGGCTAGCTCCTCGCTGGCAAACAGGCGCTTTCGCTCGCCGTCCAGCCGCTCTTTCAACTCTTCCAGCGGTTTTCCCGGCGCGGTGCCGAATGCCTCGGGCTGCCTCGCCACCTTGTCGTCGAAATGGTTGACGACATCGATCGCGATGAGCAGACGAAGATCGCGCGACGGGGTCGAAAAATCCTCCCACGGGCCGGCGGTTTCGAAAATTTCGCCGCCCTCGGGCATCGGGATCACGTCGTTCGGGTGTTCGGCGAAGTACGGCTCGGCGTTGTTGACCGACGTCACTCTGACTTTTGCCGCTTCGGAGAGCGCGCGCACGAATTCTTCTTGCGCAACGAAGGGGTCGCGCACGCTCGGCGTGATGACGCGATCCATAGTGTCGTAGAACTTGTCCGCACTGAGCTTACGCTGCGCGCGCGAAGCGTCGGCATACTCGCGATTTTTGGCGATCTGCGCGTCGGTCAAGCTCTCGACGAGCTGTCCACCATCTTCCACCTTCACGGCCAGAGGGCGGAACGCCTTGAACCCGCTCCCGCCCAGCGCGGGGTCGGGATTCCACAAGAAGTTACCTTCCCAAAAACGTTTGCGGGTGATGCTGCCGTCGGGTTGCCCGTCGACGGCGTAGAGCACGCCCGGCAAGGAGCCGTCGGCCTCCATGAACTCGACGAGCGAAAGGATGTGTCCGTAAGGATCCGCGTAGACCGCGCCGGGCCGCAGCGCGCGGCGGGAAAGCTCGAGACCATACAAGTCGTTCTCGTCATCGTCGAAGGGGACGCGACCGTTGCCGGTGTGCACCTCCTGCACCGATCGCTGGAAGAATCGCTGCACCTGTTTCAGCTCGTTCCAGTCTTCGGGCATGTTGGTCGGCAGGTCGGGCGGCTCGAGAACCGAGCGGGGTTTGCCACATCGCGGCGGGTGACCGTAATCGCCCGAACCGCAGTGTCGGTAGGCAAAGGGAAGCCCGCGTTTCCAAGCGAAGTAGGCGCGCAGAAAGTAGGGGGTGTCGGCGCAGTCCGGCTTCAGCTTCAGCTTGTCTTTGCGCGAGCTGTCCTCGCCCCAGCCGTAGTGATCGAAGAGAAGGTTTCGTTCCGCATTCGACGTGACCTCGTCGAGCCGGGTGAACGCCAGCTCCTCCCCGCGGGGGGCGTGGAACATCTCGCGTAGCCACGCGCTGTAGAGGGCTTCTTCGCCGCGCGACCAATTGCGGGTGACCGGCCACACCGCATCGGTCCTCGCCTCGCGTGGCTGTTTGGGCGCGGGATGGGGATGCACGTGAAACGTCATGCAGCGCAGTCCTTTCCCCTGGCGGCCGACGACGACCCGCAGATAAGCGGCCCGCTTCGGCACGAGTCGCGCCGCGGTCATCGCCGGAGTTCCGGTGCGGTGAACGATATCGGCTTCGACGGGTTCGCCCTTGGCTGTCTCGATGCGAAGCGCCAAAGCCTCGGGCTCGGCCAAGGTGGCGGCGAGGATGCGCACGGCCGCTCCGGCCACCGCGTGCAGGGGCGACACGACGAGCCCGATCGATTCATCGCCGTTCGCGGGACAAGAGCCCGCCTCCTCGGGCAGGGGTGGCGGCGCCGGAGGTGTCGGCGGAGTCGGCGGAGGGAGCGGAGGCAGCTCGGCCGAGAGGCTTGCCGCCGCCGCTGCCGTGTCGCCGTCGTCAGCCGCATCGGGCCCCGCCGACGCGCTTCGCCGGCAACTCATGACCAAGACGAGCGAGGTCGCCGCGACGATCGAAGTTGCGGTTACGCTCCCACCTCGGACCTTCCGAGCCGAGCCAGCAGCTCGCGTCGCGTCCATCTCTCGTAAGAGTACGAGACAATGGTCGGCCGCACCAATGTATGACTTTCGGAACCTCAACTTCACTGCGTCTGGTAGTGAGGATCTGACGCGTCATGTTAGGTCGGCGCGCGACGGCCGAGCCCGACGAGAAAGATTTCGAAGCTCGAGTCGCGCGTGCTCTCCGGCCGCATGGTGCGCTCGGTCTCGAAGAGCTCCTTGACCCGCTGCTTGGCCTTCGGAAAATCGGCGCCCATGAAGATCTTTCCCACGAAACTTCCGCCCGCCGCCAGGAGCGCGGAGGCGAGTTCGAGCGCACGCGAGAAAAGCTCGAAGCTTTGCGCTTGATCGGCTTCTCGCGTGCCGGTCGTGCGTGGGGCCATGTCGGAGAGCACCACGTCGTACGGGGCGAAAAGCGCGAGATCGCCAACGGCGAGCACGAGCGCGTCCGCCTGTTGGAAGGTGACGTTGCCCGGCGGCGGCTTCGTGAGCGGTCCGAGATCGACCGCCAGCAGCTTGCCGCTCGGCCCGATGCGTTCGGCGGCGTACAGCGACCACGACCCAGGCGCTGCGCCGAGATCGAGCACCCGTTGTCCTTGGCGAAAGAGCTGCACGCGCCGGTCGATCTCTCGGAGCTTGAACACGCTCCTCGCCGGATACCCGCGCTCCTTCGCCGCCCGCGTAAAGTGATCGGCCCGCTTGTAAGGATTACCGCGCTTGGCCACGGCCCTGCTTTAGCACCGCTCCCCGCATCCTGTCGCCACCTCCTCGGGCCTGGACCGCCACGCCTGCCGTTGCGGAGAATTCACAGGGAGGCGGTGAGGCGGGGAATTTCTTGTTTTTGGGGAATGGATGCCAGTCAGCGTCCTGGATGCAGTTGCCAACAGCAAACGTGGCGCAGCAGGAGGCTCAGCCCAACCCAAAAATCTCCTCGCTTCCCGCCTCCCTGTGAAAATTAAAAGGCGGTGCAGGCGTTATTTTTTGGGTTTGGGTTTGCCGCCGCGCTTCTTCACGGCGCCGCGCACGGTGACCAGGCCGTTGCGCGGGCCCGGGATTCCGCCTTCGACGAGCAGCAAATGCTGGTCGGGGACGATCTTCGCCACCTTGAGGTTCAGCACGCTCACGGTCTCGTTGCCGTACTGACCGGGCATCTTGAGTCCGGGCAACGTGCGGCCCGGGGTCAAGTTGGTTCCGATCGAGCCGCCGTGACGCTTGTACTCGTGGGTGCCGTGCGAGGTGACCGCCCCCGCGAAGTTCCAGCGCCGCATGACGCCGGTGAACCCGCGACCCCGCGTCGTCCCCTGCACGTCGACGAATTGGCCCGGCTCGAACACCTCATCGAGCTTGATCGTCGCACCCACCTCGTACTTCGCGAGGGAGTCGGCCGGCATCCTGAGCTCGCGCCTGAAGCGCTTCGGCGTCTGCCCCGATTTCTTGTATTCGCCGGCGAGCGGCTTGTTGGTCTGCTTTTCCTTTCGCTCGCCGAGTCCGACGACGAGCGCGTCGTAACCGTCTTTCTCCTGCGTGCGCTTGCCGAGGACCGTCAATTCGCTCTCGATGACCGAACACCGGATGACGGTGCCGTCTTCCGAGAAATACTGGGTCATGCCTAGCTTCTTACCGATGATGCCGGGATGCGTATTCATGCTCGTCTACCTTGGGCTCTCAGGATTTTGGAAATAGGCGGCGTGGAGGTGCCGCTCTTTCCGCCTCGCTTCCGAAGGGCCGTTCCTGAGCCAGGAACAGGGAGGACGAGCCTCCAAGCGATTAGCATTACTGCGTCAGATCGTCGCTGCCAGATCG
>DASWDH010000149.1:0-6878 GCA_036395495.1 Polyangiaceae bacterium | reverse complement strand
AGAAGCCGTCCGAACCCTTCTGCTTGAACGCCTCGACGGTCGCTTCGGAAGCGAGCGGCGCATCGGGGTGCATGGGCAGCGGCTTGTGACGCCAGACGAACTTGATCTTGTCGCCGTAGGTGTCGTGGATCTGCTTGATGGTCGGCTCGACGCGACCACAGAACGGACACTGAAAGTCGCTGAACTCCTGAATGACGACCTTGGCATTGGCACCCCCCTTGAACGGGTTGGCGCTGGTCGGTGCGGCTACCTGCTTCTTTTCAGGGGGCGGCGGCTCTTTGCCGTTCTTCATGATCTCGGCGTAGACGTCCTTCGGGGCAGTTCCCTTGGCCACGAGCGCCTGCGCGTTCTTGAGCTCCTCGTCGATGACGGCTTGGAACTTCTCGAACGGCTGGGCTCCCACCAGACGCCGCCCATTGATGAAGAAGTGCGGCGTGCCGGTCGCGTTCACGTTGTCGGCGAGCTCGGCGTCGGCATCGATGAGATCCTTGTATTTGTGCGTGCTCATCGCCTTCTTGGCCTTCTCGACGTCGAGGCCGAGCTCCTTGGCGGCGCCTTCGAGGTCGCTGTCTTCGAGCTTCGGCTGAAGGTCGAACAGCTTGTCGTGGGCGGCCCAGAAGCCTTTGCTTCCCTTTTCTTTGAAGGCGAAAGTTGCCAGCTGGGCGGCCGGCTCGGCGCGGGGGTGGAAGGGGAGGGGCTCGTGCTTCCACACCAGCCTCACCTTGTCGCCGTAGGTCTCCTTGATCTTCTTCACCGTGTCTCCGACGCGCTTGCAGAAGGGGCACTGGAAATCGGAAAACTCGACGATGGTGACGAGCGCGTTATCCGGTCCGTTCACCGGAGCGTCTCCAACCGGAACCTTCCATACCGTCTTGTCTTCCTCTTCCGGAGCTTCCTTCTTGGCCTCGGGCTGGGGGGGAGCCGCGGTCTTGTTCTGCTTCGACATCTCGACATAGACCTTGTCGGCCTTGGTTCCGCTCGCGATGGCCGCTTGCGCCTTGGCGAGCTGAGCGTCGATGACCTCCTTGAACTTCTCGAAGGGTTGGGCACCCGAGAGGGCCACACCGTTGATCATGAAGTGCGGCGTGCCGTTGGCTCCCACTTGTTTGCCGATGGCCATGTCCTTGTCGACCTTGTCCGCCCAGGTGTGCGCGTCGAGGCCCTGCTTGAACTTGCCTTCGTCTTTGACGCCCGCTTCCTTGGCCCACCGCACGTAACTGTCGGTGGAAAGCTGGGATTGGTTCTTGAAGGCCGCGTCATGAAACTTCCAGAACGCATCGTTGCCGGCCAGCGCGAAGACGCCTTGCGCGGCTTCGGATGCGGGCTTCGCGTTCTGGTGGAAGGGCAGGGGGCTGTTCTTCCACACGATGCGGATCTTGTCCTTGCCGTAGGTCGACTTGATCTGATCGACGGTCGTTTCGACGCGCGAGCAGAATGGGCACTGAAAGTCGCTGAAAACGACCATCGTGACCGGAGCCGTGCGGCTCCCCCAGACCGGATCTTTGCTGTCGACCGGTACCGGCGACTCGTTGTCCGACCAAGCGCCGGCCGCATCGGCCGACAAATCGTAACTCTTTCTACTGTGATCGACGCCGTACATCAGCGCCATCCCCGCCAGAAAGCAGAGGATGAAGCCGACGATGGCTGTTCCCTTGTTCATCATCGAAAACCTCACAATCGTTGGTTGATATTCCGTAAAGAGGGCTCTCGCCAGCGCCTCGAGTCCGAAGCGAGCGGGACGGGCGGCCGCAGTGTGCGACCCGTCGGCCCTGAATGGGTTGGTGGCGAATGAACGAGCCGAGCGATGCTCGGCGTCTACCCCCGCGGCGGCCGAAAGACGCCTCGTCGATATCCAGCCGAGGGAGGCAGCGAAACCATGACTGCTGCCGCGAGAAGGTCTGCGTTCAGGGTGGGAAGGCCGCGGTGATCGGCCGGGACCCAAGACTCATCGAACGAGCTCTGGACGACTTGGGAGCTGCCGCGGGCGCGAAAGCCAACCGGAGCGAGAGCGTCGGGCGCATCGCATGGGAGCGGTCGCCCGGCATCGATCTTCACATCGCGGATCGGAAGCACCGGGGTCGGGGCAATGGCCGACGCCCCTTTTTCGTCGCACATGGGCGCAACCGCGTAAGCCGGACGAGCGGCGAGAAAGAGAGCCCCCAGGCACGAAGCCCAGACGAACCACCGAATCATTGAGCGAAGCGCCATATCTGCGAGGTGAACGGCGGGTTTCTCAAACGGGTCCGCGGATCGTAGCGACTCTACCGCAGGTGACAAGGTCGATACGACTGCGTGGAACGTGTCGACACTTACTTGGCCCACTTCATCCTACATGGGCACCATGCCGCCATGGCGTCCGAAGCGTCCATCGTCTGGAACCAACCGGGGGTCGAGCGCATTCCCCGCTCATTTGGTCGTCTGTGGCTGCTGCGCCGGCTCGCGCGAGGCGGGATGGGGGAGGTCTACCTCGCCGCCACGGCGGGCCTCGAGGGGGCGGAGCGTCCCTGTGTGGTCAAGATCATCCGGCGCGACCATGCGAGTGACCGCTCGTTTTTGGCGCGGTTTCTCGACGAGGCTCGGGTCCAGGCGCAGCTTCAGCATCACGGCGTTGCACAGGTTTTGGAAGCATCGACCGATCCGACGGGCGAGCCCTACGTCGTCGTCGAATACGTCGAAGGTCGCAGCCTCGGCGAGGTGCGCACGCGCGCGGTGCACGCCGGCGCTCGCCTCGAGTGGTCCGACGTGGTGGCGATCGGCGTCAGCGCGGCCGAAGCGCTCGGGCACGTGCACGAACGCACCGATTCGACGGGAAAGCCGCTCGGGATCGTCCACCGCGATCTGTCGCCGCAGAACGTGATGGTCGGCTACGGCGGTGATCTCAAGCTCATCGATTTCGGCACCGCACGCGCGGAAAATCGCCGGTGTCACACGATTTCGGGCGTCGTCTTTGCCAAACCAGGCTACGTCGCACCCGAGGTGGCCGCCGGTGTGTCCGGCGATTTTCGGGTCGATCTCTACGCGCTCGGCATCATCTTGTGGGAGCTTCTCGCCGGGCGCCGCTTCCTGCAAGGCGATCCCAGCGAGCACCTGGCGCTGGTGGCCAAAAATGAACGCCGCCCTCCAGCCATCGCGGCGGGCGTGGGTGCGCCGCTCGAGGTCGACGAGATCATCGCGAGGCTCACCGCGCACGGCGTCGAGACTCGATATGGTTCCGCCAAGCTCGCGGCATTCGAGCTGGTCAAGCTCTTGGCGAAAGCGCCCGGCTTGCCGAGCGGCGAACGGGGCGTGCGGGCGCGTATCGCCCATCTGATGCAGCGGCTCTATCCATCGGAGCCGGCCAAGTCGAGGGCCGAATTCGATTCGCTGGTGAAAGCGGCCCGCTGGGCGACCGCCGAAGACGCGAAGGCGGCGCTGCCTTCGGCCGCCCCGACGAAATCCGATCCACCGGCGAGCGAGGTGGCTTCGCAGGATGAGAAGCCCCACGAAAAGGGGCTCGAATGCGCTCCGAAAGCCGAGCCGGGCGTCCTGCCCGGGACCCGCTACCGCATGCTGCGAACGCTCGGGCAGGGCGCGATGGGAATCGTCTTCGAAGCGGAGCACCTGGATCTTCTGCGCCGGGTTGCGCTCAAGGTGATGTCGCAGGAACACGCCGCGTCGGCGGAGTTCGGCGCCTGTTTTCGTCGCGAGGCCCAGGCCATCGCCCGCGTGGGTCACCCCAACCTCGTCATGATCCACGACTTCGGACAGACGCCCGATGGACGCCCCTACTGCGCCATGGAGCTGCTCGAAGGAGAGACCCTCGAACAGCGTTTCGCGCGCGAAGGTCGTCTCGATTGGCGCGAGGCCGTCGCGCTCGGCATTCTCGTTTGCCGAGGGCTCGAAGCGGCTCACGCCGTCGGCGTCGTCCATTGTGATTTGAAACCGGCCAATCTCTTTTTGACGCTTTCGGGCTCCGCCGGCGATCGCGAGCTCTTGCAGGCGACGGCAGGCGGTCTCAAGATCCTCGATTTTGGAATTGCCAAGATCAATGTGGAGCCCGCCAAGTCGCGGCGCGACGGCGAGTTCGCGATTGCGGGTACCCCCGAATACATGGCCCCGGAGCAAGCCCGATCGACCCACGTCGACGGCCGCGCCGACATCTACGCGCTCGGCTGTGTGCTCTACGAGCTTTGCACGGGGCAGCGTCCGTACGTCGCCAACTCGCCGATCGCACTCGTGCAGATGAAGAGCCGGTGGGGGCCAGAGCCGATGAGCGTGCGATCGCAGGCGCTCGGAATTCCCGCCGACCTCGATCGCGCCGTGCTGAAGGCCCTCGCGCCGCTGCCCCGTGGTCGTTACGCCAGTGCGACCGAGTTTCGTCAGGCCCTCGAGCTGGTGCTGGCCGCGCCACGCCAACGTCGCAAGGCGGCCCGTCGCGTGGGTTACGGCCTCATCGTCGCCGCCGGCCTTTTCGCGGCCACGGCATTCGCGACGGCACGCCGCGCTCCCAAACATGGTCTACCTGCTCCCGGTGCGCGCGCACCCGCAACGGTCGCGACCTTCGTGCCCCCGCCGATGCCGCCGGTCATGCCTGAGTCCACGGCGGCCACCGCAACGCTCTCTTCGCCGCCGGTCTCACCGTCGCCTAGCGTGCCGTCATCCCGCCTCAAGGCGCCGGCGCCGCACCCTTCAGCTCCAGCTCGTTCGTCCCGTCCTGCTTCCTCTGCACCTCATCCTGCTTCGGCACGTGTCGCCGGCAAAAGCTTCGTTGCCGGGGCACCTGGGGCGACGGACCCAATTGCCACGGCGCTGCTGGCCGGTGTCACGGCCCTGGAGGATGGGTCCCCCGCTCAGGCCTTGGCCATCGTTCGCGAGCTCGCCAAGCAGCATCCCGACGACGCGCGAGCGGTTCGGGCGTGGGCCGAAAGTGCGGCGGCCAGCCGGGCCTGGGACGAAGCGACGCAAGCCGCCGAAAAATGGGCTCTGGTCGACAGCAGCGTGGAACCTCGTCTGTATCTTGCCCGCATGCTCGCCTACGCGGGACGGCGTCCGGCGGCGATGCGCATTCTGGAAAATGTGATCGAAGCCCATCCCGAATGCGACGAAGCGCGTGCGCTGCTGCGGGATTACCGCGGCGTCGAGCCGGTGCCGGAGGCAACTCCCGCCCGAGCCGAGCGTCTCGACAGCAACGACAATCCACCGCGATAACGAAGGCTTGGAGCTGAGCAGCCCCGCTCGAGCGTCGATGTCGCCTAGCGGTCTTCAGCTTGTCAGGCCGCGCCGCGTCGCGTAAGAAAACGCGGCCCATATGGCTCAATTGGCAGGCAGCCCCGCGACGGCCCACGTAGATACGTCCGGCTCGCCCTACGGAGTCATCCTTCGACTCGCCACGCCGACCGTCATCGCGATGCTGACGCAGAGCATCGTCAACGAGATCGACATCATCTTTTTCGCGCACTTACCGTGCCCCGAGTCATCCAATGGCCAGGCGGCGCTGCTGCCGTCGCTCATCCTGCTCTGGATCTTCGGAGGGTCGCTGTCCGCGATTTCGGTGGGAACGCAGGCCTACACCGCGCGTCGCTTCGCCGAGCGTCGGCACACCGACGCTGGCGCGGTGCTCGTGAATGCGGTGTGCTTCGCGGCCATCGTCGGCGTTCTGTTCACGGTCATCGGCTACGTGGTGGTGCCCGTTCTTCTCGGAGCTCTCAAGGTCGAAGGGGTCCGCGACGCCGCAGAGGGATACCTACGGTGGCGGCTGCTCGGCATTACCTCGATGGCGGTCACCTTCGCCTTCAAGGCTTTCTTCGATGGAATCGGCAAGACGCACGTGCACCTGGTGAGTGCGGTCATCATGAACGTGCTCAATATCTTGCTCTGCTATGCCTTCATCTTCGGCAACTTGGGAGCGCCGCGCATGGGCGTTGCCGGAGCGGGGTTTGCGGCGGCCGTCTCCACGTACGTCGGGCTTTTCATCATGATCATCTATGCCCTCTTGCCCGAGTACCGTGGCTTTCGTCTTTTCGACCTCCGTCGTTTCTCCCGCGGCCTCACCTTCGACATCCTGCGGCTATCGATCCCGAGCGCGATCGCAACCATCGCCGTGATGACCGGCTTCGCGCTCTTCGTCTGGATCGTGGCAAGGCTCGACGCGATCGCGCCGGCCGGCGTTGCCGAATCCAGCTGCGGTCTGACCGAAGCGGTCAACGGCGCGGCGACCACCGACGTGGTGGGGGTTCTCAAGCTGACGTTCACCGCGTGCCTGGCCTTCGGCACGTCGACGGCCACGCTCGTCAGTCAGTCGCTCGGCCAGCGCAACCCCGACCGAGCGACGAAATTCGGGTGGGCCTCGGTGCGACTCGGCATCGTGCTGTTCGGAATCCTCGGCCTCTTCGAGGGGGTGCTGTTTACGAAGCCGATCCTGCGGCTCGTCACCCATAGCGAGCTCGTTCAAAACGCCGCGCTCTGGCCGATGCGCATCATGGGGATCTGCACCCCGCTCATCGCCGTCGGCATGATCCTGACCCAGGCCCTGTTCGGCGCGGGCAACAGTCGCTTCGTGATGATAGTGGAGCTCGTGCTCCATTTCAGTTGCCTCGTCCCGCTCGCCTACATTCTCGGCATCGTGCTCGATGGCGGGTTGATGGGCATCTGGAGCGCGGCGGTGGTCTACGTCGTCCTGCTTTCGTCGGCCATGGTCTGGAAGTTCGCGAGCGGCGACTGGAAGACCATCAAGCTCTGAACGAAACTAACACTACTGGCGCAGATTTTCGCTACCAGATCGATCATCGGAGCGGCCATAGGCCCACTTAAACTGACCGAACAGGCGAATTTCTCGGTGTTGCGGAGCGAGGCTGGCCAGGGCGTCGCGGCTCGTTTCGTATATCGGGGTGATTCCGACG